>JBKJNV010000221.1:0-2563 GCA_046593435.1 Roseomonas sp. | reverse complement strand
GCTTCCCCTTCATCGAGGAGACGATCGCGCGCGAGGGGATCGATTGCGAATACATCCGCTGTGGCCGCTATGTGCCCGCCTGGACGCCCAAGCACTATGCCAGTCTTCAGGCGAAGGCGGAGTTCGTCGCGGATGTGACCGGCCTGCCGACGCGGATGGTGCCGCGCGCGGAACAGCACAGCATGCTCGGTTCCGATCTGTATCACGGCGGCATGGCGGCGTCGGCCACGGGCAGCATCCATCCGGGCAAATATGCGCGCGGCCTCGCCGCGGCGGCGGCCAAGTCGGGCGCGATCCTGGTCGATGGCGTGCGCGTTCGCAAGACGGTGGCGGACGGGGATGGCTTCCGCGTCGTCACCGACCGCGGCGAGGTGCGCACCCGCGCCGTCCTCGTCGCGACCAACGGCTATTCCTTCGACAAGGCCAAGGGCAGCGCCATGCCCTGGCTGGCGCGCCGGCTGGTGCCGCTGGCCAGCTACATCATCGCCACCGAGGAGTTGGGTGAGGAGGTCATCGAGCGGCTGTTCCCCGGCCGGCGCATGATCTCGGACACCAAGCGGGTGCTGAACTACTTCCGCCCCTCGCCGGACGGCAAGCGGGTGTTGTGGGGTGGCCGCGCCTCCTTCCGCGCGGAGACGGCGAAGCAGGCCGCACCCGCGCTCCGCGCCGCGATGATCGCGTGCTTCCCTGAGTTGGATAAGGTGCGCATCACCCATGCCTGGTGCGGCAATGTCGCCTTCACCTTCGACACGCTGCCCCATATTGGCGTTGAGGGCGGCGTCCACTACGCAGCCGGCTGCCAGGGCAGTGGCGTGGCGATGGCGACGTGGCTTGGGCATCGCGTGGCGCTGAAGATGGCTGGTGCGGCGAATGAGCCCTTCGCGCTCGATGGGCTGAACTTCCCCACGCGCCCCTTCTACAAGGGCGACCCCTCACTGGTGCTGCCCGTGATCGGGGAATGGTACCGCCTGCGCGACCGGCTTGACCGCATGGCGGCCTGATCCGATGGCCTATGATGTTCTCCCTGGCCTGGGCGTACCGCTGCGGCGGGTGGAGGATCACCGGCTGCTGACGGGGCAGGGGCGCTACACGGCAGATGTGGCGACACCCGGCGCGCTGCATGCGGTGTTCCTGCGCTCGCCCCATGCCCATGCCGAGATCCACGGCATTGATGCCAGCGCGGCGCGCGCCATGCCCGGCGTCGCGGCGGTGATCACGCCGGCGGAAGCCGCGGGGCTCGGCCACAACCCGGCCGTGTCGGAAATCTTCGGCGCCGATGGCGCGCGCCATGTCGAGCCACACCGCCCGCCCATCGCCATGGGCAAGGTGCGCCATGTCGGTGAGATCGTGGCCATGGTGGTGGCGGAGACGCTGGCCGCAGCACTCGATGCCGCCGACGCTGTGTTGGTCGATTACGCGCCGCTACCGGCCGTCGTCACTGGCGATGCTGCGCTGGCGCCGGGCGCGCCGCAGATTCATGCGCAGGCGCCGGGCAATCTTGTTTGCGACTGGCGGCGCGGCGATGCGGCGGCGGTGGATGCTGCCTTCGCGCGGGCCGCGCATGTGTCGCGCATGGCCTATCGCGGCAACCGCATCGTCGCGGGGTATCTGGAAACCCGCGCGGCGCTGGCGCAGTGGCGCGATGGGCAGCTCACGCTCACCACGCCGTCGCAGGGCGTGCACCTGATCCAGCGCCTGGTCTGCGCGATCCTGGGCATCCCGACCGCCGATCTTCGCGTGGTGAGCGAGGATGTCGGCGGCGGCTTCGGGCCCAAGCTGCCGCCCTATCCGGAACAGGTGCTGGTCTGCTTCGCGGCGCGGATGCTGGAGCGCGACATCCGCTGGGAGCAGACGCGCACCGAGCACCACCTGTGCGACACCCATGCCCGCGACCTCATCGCCGATGCCGCGCTCGCGCTTGATGCGGAGGGGCGCTTCCTCGCGGTGAGGGTGGAGGGTATCGCGAATTTCGGCGCCTTCGTCTCGACCGTGGCACCCACCATCCCCACCATGGGCATGGCGAAGGTGCTGTGCGGGCTCTACGCTTTTCCTGCTGCATCCATCGCGCTGCGCTGCGCCTTCTCCAACACCGCCCCGGTCGATGCCATCCGCGGCGCCGGCAAGCCTGAGGCCTTCATCCTGCTCGAAGGGCTGATCGACCAGGCGGCGCGCGAGACGGGGCGGGACCCCGTGGCACTCCGCCGGGCGAATTTCATCCCCCCCGAGGCCTTTCCCTACCGCACCGCGCTCGGCCTTCGCTACGATTGCGGCGACTACGCTGGACTGCTCGATGCAGCCCTGGCTGAGGCGGATGTAGCTGGCTTTCCCGCGCGCCGCGCAGCCAGCGAAGCGCGCGGGATGCGGCGCGGCCTGGGCTTCGCTTGTCACTTGCATGCGACGGGTGGATGGGGTGACGAGACCTCGCTGCTGCGCATCGGCGCGGATGGCGTGGTTGAGGCCGTCACCGGCACGCAGAGCCAGGGACAGGGGCATGCGACGGCCTATGCGCAGATCGTGGCCGCGACACTCGGCATCGCGCCGGATCGCGTGCGTCTGGTGCAGG
>JBKJNV010000162.1:0-2534 GCA_046593435.1 Roseomonas sp. | reverse complement strand
ACAGCGCCCCAGCCACGAACAGCGGCACGATGTAGTAGTACAGACGGAACAGCAGCAGCGCGCCCACCGCTTGCGACGCGGGCATATAGGGCTGCAAGGCCAGCAGCACGAAACCGTCAAAGACGCCGATGCCGCCCGGCACGCTCGCAGCGATGCCCGCGGTGTATCCGGCCACGTAGATGCCGAGGAAGATGATGAAGGTCAGCCCCTCGGCCGGCGGTAGCAGGACGAAGAAGATGGCGGCGGTGACAGCAACATCGACGCTGGCCAGCCCCACCTGGGCCAACGCCATCTTTAACCCGGGCAGGGTAATGTCATACCCGAAGATGCGGATACGCGAGACAATGCGCGAGAGTACAACGTAGGCCACGACGATCGCCCAAAGTACCAGCCCTACCAGCCGCATCGCCCAGCCCGGCACATGGTCGCCGAACCAGGGCAGGATGTGCGGCTCTACCATCAGCACGAGTCCGCCCAGCGCGAAGCCGCCCAAGCCATAAGTGAGGCTTGTGAAGGCCACGATCTTCGCGATCTCGAGCGGGGCGAGCCCCCAGGCGGCATAAAAGCGGTACCGCACCGCCGCACCGGATACGGCCGCGAACCCCAGATTATGCGCGAGTGTGTAGGCCACGAAGGATGCCAGCGAAGTGCGGGCATAGCTGACCGGATGCCCTGCATAGACCGAACCCAGGCGGTCGTAGATGGTCAGCACCGCGAAGGCGAGCAACGTCAGGCCACCCGCGATCCACAGCGCAGAGTTCGGAATCGCTGCCAATGCCGTTCCGATATCTGCGACGGAGAGACCGCGGAATTCGTTCTGGACCGCATAGATGGCGCCGACGAGCAAAGCGAGGCCGAAGGCGGTCGGCCCGTGCCGGCGGAGCATGGGCCAGGCGGCTTTCAAGCGGCCGCTTCCCCGGTGCCGCGCGCAAGTGCGGCTTCGACCAGGCGCACCGTCTCCGCAACACCCATGACCGCGACAGTGCCGCCGAAGCGTGGCCCCTCCGTCTTGCCCAGCAGCACTTCGTAGAGCGCGCTGAACCAGGCGCGGGAGACACCCATGCGTCCATCCTTCGCCGGCTCCAGGAAGGGAGGACGGCGGCCCGCATCATAGACCGCATCCTGGATGGCGCCCTCGCGCGCAGCGCCGGCCGGCAACGCCAGGAAATCCGCCTCGCGCTCCTGCAACAGGCGCACCAACTCGCGCATGGCGACGGCCTCCTCCGGGCTTGCCAGACGGAAGCGGCGCGCGGGGGCGATATAGTCCCGCCAGTAGGCGCAGGCGTTCACGACAAGCCTGTCCAGGAACGGGTCACTGCGGGCGTCGCTCGCGGGATGATATTTTTGAATGTAGGCCCAGAGTGTCGCTGGATCCGCCGTGTTCGCGATGCCGGCGATATTGAGCAGCGTGGCGTAGGAAATCGCCGGCGGCGGGGTGTTCGGCAGCACGCCGCCATGGATGTGCCAGGCAGGGTTCTTCATCGCATCCAACGGCCCGGCCTCGGCTTCCGCCCGCACCTGCTCGACCGCTGCGACATAGCCATCGACGGCGCGCGGGATCACGTCGAAATACAGCCGCTTCGCGCGCTGCGGCGCCTGGTACATGAAGAAACCCAGGCTTTCCGGCGGCGCGTAGCGCAGCCACTCATCGATGGTCAGGCCGTTGCCCTTGGACTTGCTGATCTTGTGCCCCTGGTCGTCCAGGAACAGCTCATAGGTGAAGTTGATCGGCGGCTCTGCCCCCAGCACCCGGCAGATCGCCGAGGAGAGCTTTACGGAGTCGATCAGGTCCTTGCCCGACATCTCGTAGTCGACGCCGAGCGCATACCAGCGCAGCGCCCAATCCGCCTTCCACTGCGCCTTGCAATGGCCACCGGTGATGCGCGTCTCATGCCGCTCGCCGGTCGCGGGGTCCGCCCAGCGCAGCGTGTCTCCGGCGGGGTCCACGGCTTCCATCGGCACCTGCATCACCACGCCGGTCCGCGGGTGGATGGGCAGGAAGGGCGAATAGGTCGCGCGCCGGTCCGGGCCCAGGCTCGGCAGGATGACCTGGCGCACTTGCTCATGGCGTTCGGCCATGCGCAGCAGCGCCGCGTCGAAGCGGCCAGACCGGTAGGTATCCGTGGAGGACACGAACTCGTACTCGAAGCCGAAGGCGTCCAGAAACGCCTGCAGCCGAGCATTGTTGTGCGCCCCGAAGCTCGCATGGGTGCCGAACGGGTCCGGGATGGCCGTCAGCGACCTGCCGAGGTGTTCGGTGAGCATCGCCTTGTTCGGGACGTTGTCGGGCACCTTGCGCAGCCCATCCATGTCGTCGCTGAAGGCGATCAGGCGCGCCGGCAGCCCGGTGAAGCGTTCGAAGGCGCGCTTCACCCAGGTGGTGCGCGCCACCTCGCCGAAGGTGCCGATATGCGGCAGGCCCGACGGGCCATACCCTGTTTCAAAAAGCGCGCCCGCAGGCTTGGGCGTGGCGGCGAGGCGGTCGGCAACCCGCGCCGCCTCCTCGAAGGGCCAGGCCTTCACGCCGCGGAGGG
>JBKJNV010000635.1:0-3399 GCA_046593435.1 Roseomonas sp. | reverse complement strand
GAGTGCCGCGCCCTTGGAGCCGCGTTCTTCCTTGACGACCTGGATCAGCAGGATCTGGCGGCGGCGGATGACCTCCTGGATCTTGTAGTGGCGCATGAAGTTGGGCGTGGAGCGGCGCTCGCTGCGTCCCTCGCCCTCGCCCTCGCCGTCGCCATTCTCGTCCTCGGCGCCCGGGTCTTCGCCGCCGAGGGTTTCGGGTGGCGGCGCCTCCGGGGCGCGGTCTTCCTCGGCGAGCACATCGCTCGCCTCGTCGGCGGCACGCTGCTCGGCGAAGGCGGCGTCTTCGGCGGCGGCTTCGGCCGCGTCCTCGCGCACCGCATCCGCAGCGTTGGCGTCGGCGCGCGCTTCGGCACGCTCGGCCGCTTCATCGGCATGGACCTCGCCCTGGATGCGCTCGGCGTCCATGGCGAGTGGCTGGGCCTGCGTCTCGGCGGGGGCTTCGGTGCCAGCGGGTGCGGCATCCTCGGCCTCGGGCGCGGCGGAATCCCCGGTGCCGGCATCCGCGCTGATGTCGGTGGCGGCGGCGTCGGTTTCTGCCGCGGCGGTGTCCTGCGGGGCGGGCGCAGCCTCACGCGGCGGGCGGCTGCGGCGGGATTCGCGGGCTTGGGCGGCGCGTTCCTCGGCCTCGTCCTCGGCGCGGGCCTCGGCGGCCTGCATCGCGATCAGGCGCTGCCGGTCGGCCACCGGGATCTGGTAGTAGTCGGGGTGGATTTCACCGAAGGCCAGGAAGCCGTGCCGGTTGCCGCCATATTCAACGAAGGCGGCCTGCAGCGAAGGCTCCACCCGGACCACCTTGGCCAGGTAGATATTGCCCTTCAGGGGGCGGCGATGCGCCGTCTCAAGGTCGAATTCCTCAAGCCGGGTGCCATCCAGCACCACCACCCGTGTCTCTTCCGGGTGGGCCGCATCGATCAGCATACGTTTGGTCATGAACAGGAATGCTCCGCGCCACGGGCCGGGCTGCGATCAGCGGCAGGGCCAGGGCGGAAAGGGGTGGATTGGCCCGAGCGGAGGCATGGCAGCGCGGCGCGTGCATGCGGTCAGCGGCCAAAGCATCCTCCTCATCTCGGCGGGCCACGGCTGCCTTGGGGGCAGGACCGGGCCCTGGGTGGGCGCGCCTTCTCCTCATTGCCCCATGGCCCTTCACCCTGCGCGCCGCGAACGGGCGTGGGGCGGAGGCGCAGACGGGCCGGCGGGATGCGTGGCACGCTTTCCCGATGATCCAAGCCGTGATCAAAGCGGGTGCGCTGCGTCTGCATCGGGTCATCCCGTCGCGGCGAAGGGCCAGGCGAAACCGGTGAAGCTGCGCGACGCCCCCTGACGGGGCAGAATTCCGCGCGACCATGGCTTCACGGCGCCTGGGTAGTCCTTTCGCCGGCAACGAAAGCCGCCGGGGCGTCGCACACTAGGCCGCGATGAGGGCGGCGACAAGCCATGCTGGCCGTGCGCGGTCTTGTGTGCCACATCGGCAGTCATTGCGTGCGAATCGGGGAGAGCGCCGCCAGCGATGCCGGCCGATGAACGCCCTAGGCTGACCCGGCGGCGATGGCTCGCGGCGGGTCTTGCCGCGGCCCTCGCCCCGGGCCCCGCCGCGGCACAGACACGGCGCCCCGCCCCGGCCTTGCCGCTGCGCCTGACCAATGGCGAGCGCCGCGCCCTGCTGACGCTGGTCCTGGCACCGGGTCAATCCTATGCGGTCAGCGTCGCGGCCACCCCGCCGCGGCTGGTCGTGCACTTGCCCGGCCTCGCCTGGCCGGCGGCCTCGCTCGCCGCGCGCGACGGCCTGATCGAGGAGCTGCGCTTCGACCCGGCCACAGCGCGGCTGACCGTGCTGCTCACCGGACCCGCACAGGCGCGGCTGCGGCCCGGCGCCGCGCCGGCGGGCGAGCTGCGACTGGAACTGGCCCCGATGCCCGAGGCGGCCTTCGCGCGGCTGCTGCGCGCGCCCCAGCCGGCGCTGCGCGGCGAGGTCGGCGCCGCGGCGCGGGTGCGGCCGCTGGTGGTGATCGACCCCGGCCATGGCGGCCGCGACCCCGGCACCATCGGTGGTGGGGGCACGGAGGAGAAACGCATCACGCTCGCCACTGCGCTGGAACTGAAGCGACAGCTGGAAGCCGGCGGCCAGGTGCGCGTGGCGATGACCCGCACGCGCGACGTCTTCATTCCCCTTGCGGCACGGGTAGACCTCGCGCGGCGGCAGGAGGCGGCGCTGTTCCTGTCGCTCCATGCCGACAGCGCGCCGGGCGCGCGCGGGGCCTCGGTCTACACGCTGTCGGACACCGCGACGGACCCGCTGTCCGAAGCGCTTGCCCGGCGGGAGAACAATGCCGATGCGATGGGCGGGCTGCGCCTGCCCTCCGTCACGCCCGAGGTCGCGCGCATCCTGCTTTCGTTGATGCGCGCCGAGACCCAGGCCGGCAGCGCGCGGATCGCGCGCCTGGCGGTGAGCGAACTGGGCGAGGCAACCGCGCTGCTGCCCAATACGCACCGGCAGGCGGCCTTCGTGGTGCTGAAATCGCCCGATACGCCGTCCGCCCTGATCGAGCTGGGTTTCCTGTCCAGCAGCACCGATGAGGCCGCACTGCGACGACCGGCGCATCGCGCGCGGCTGGCGCAGGCGCTGGCGCGTGCCGTGGAGGGCTATGTGCGCGGCTGAGGCGCGGCCCGCCCGGGGCAGCGCGTGGGGCGCCGACAAGCAGCGCTTTGGCCGCGTGTGGCGATCACCTGATCGCGGCGGGCCTGCCGGCGTGAGCGTTACGCCTGCCGCCCTGGGGCCGCGGCCGCTAAAGCTGCGATTCCACCGGCAGCCAGCGCGTCATCCAGGCCAGCAACCGGCGGTGCCAGGCCGCGCCCGGCTCACCGTGCAGCGGCGGTCCCCGCTCATCGCACCAGGCAAGGCGCCCCCCATCCAACGCCACACGCCAGCTGCGCCCGCCATCGGCCAGGCGCCGGTGCTGGCGGCGCAGCAGCCGTGCCAGGCCGCGATGGTCCAGCATCACGCCCATCTCGGTGTTCAGCGCCGCCGAGCGCGGGTCCATGTTGAAGGAGCCCACGAACAGGGGGCCGTCATCGACCATCACCGCCTTGGTGTGCAGGCTGGCACCCTTGGAGCCGACCAGCCCGGACTTCGCCTCGCCGCTCGCCTTCATCTCATGCAGCTCGACCCCCGCGGCCAGCAGCGCGGGCCGGTAGCGCGCATAGCCGCCATGGACAGCGACGACATCCGTCGCCGCGAGCGAATTGGTGATGACGCTGACGCGGACCCCCGATGCAACGAGGCGCGCCAGCAGCGCCGTTCCCGCCTGTCCGGGGACGAAATAGGGCGAGATGATCAGCGCCTCCCGCCGCGCCGTCGCCAGCAGCGCCATCAGCGCGGGTGCGACGGTGCCGTTCGCCTGC
>JBKJNV010000619.1:0-3970 GCA_046593435.1 Roseomonas sp. | reverse complement strand
TGCCGCCGCCGACGCCATCCGCATCGCTCATGCCCGGCTCGCGGAGGGCCGTGGCGAGATCGCGCTGGTCGGCGGCGCTTTCGCGGCGCAGCGCTGGGACATGGTGCTGCTCTACGCCCCCGGCGATGTGCTGTGGCAGGGCGCGCCGGTGCCGCTGTCCGAACGCCAGGGCGGCGGCGCCGTGCTGGGCGCCATGGCGGCCTTCCTGGTGCTGGAACATGCAGAGCACGCCCGCGCGCGCGGGGTGCGCGGCATCGCCCGCCTCGCCGCTGTCGCGACCGACGCGTCCCGCCGCGCGGCCCAGGGCGATTCGGCCGCAACTGCGACCCGCCTGCTCGCCAGGCTGCCGATCGCGGACGCACCGCTGGGCATCCTCTCGGGCGACAGCGGCAGCGCCGTGCAGGCCGAAGAGGCTCGCTTCCTCGCGGAACTCCCCCAGGCCTTGCCGCGCCGTGCCGGCGGACTGATCGGCCACGGCATGGAGGCGAGCTTCGCCGCGCAGGTGGCCCTGGCCGCCACCGCGATCGAGGCGGGCGGCTTCTACCCGCCGCTGGACCCCGCCGACCCGCCCGCCGATGCCGTGCCGCGCCAGATCCTGGTGACCGGCTTCGGCATCTTCCGTGGCGAGGCGCTGGCCCTGCTGGAGCCCGCGGCATGAAGGACCATCTCGGCCGCCCGCTGGTCGCGGTGACCGGCATCGGCATGGTCACGCCGCTGGGCTGGGGGGCGGCGGTCTCCTGGGCCCGCCTGCTCGCCGGCGACAGCGGCATCCGCCGCATCGGCCGCTTCCCGCTCGACCACCTGAAGACCACCATCGCCGGCACGGTCGACATGCCCGATGAGGCGGATGGCGGCAGCACCGCCATCGCCTCGCCCGACCGGGTCGAGCGCATGGCCGCCTTCGCCATCGCCGAAGCCATCGCAGAGGCCGGGATCGGCACGCCCGGTCGTTTCCCCGGCGCGCTGATGCTGGGCATGCCGCCGGTCGAACTCGAATGGCCGCAGCGCTTTGCCCTCGCCCGCCTGGCAGGGTCGGGGCGCTATGTGGACCAGATCCGCGCCGCGGCCGGGCGCCGCGACCTGTATGAGACCTTCCTGTTCGGCGGTGTGGGCGAACGCCTCGCCGCGCGCTTCGGCACCCTCGGCGCGCCGATCTCCATGACCACGGCCTGCGCGACCGGGGCCACCGCCATCCAGACCGCCGTCGAGGCGATCCAGCGTGGGGAGACACCCGCCGCCATCGCGGTGGGTGCCGATGCCAGCGTGCAGCCGGAGGCGCTGATCCGATTCTCCCTGCTCTCGGCTCTGTCCACCCGCAACCAGGACCCCGCCCGCGCCGCGCGCCCCTTCGAGAAATCCCGCGACGGCTTCGTCATGGCCGAAGGTGCGGCGGCCCTGGTGCTGGAGGATTACGCCGCCGCCCGCGCCCGTGGTGCGACCATCATCGGCCTTGTCGCCGGCTGCGGCGAGCGTGCCGACAGCTTCCACCGCACTCGGTCCAACCCCGATGGCGCGGCCATCATCGGCGCGATCCGCAACGCCATCGCCGATGCCGGCATCGCGCCGGCGGAAGTGGGCTACGTCAATGGCCACGGCACCGGCACGCCGGAGAATGACAAGATGGAAGCGCTGGGGATGCGCGCCGTCTTCGGCGAAACGCCGCCGCCGATCTCCTCAATCAAGTCGATGATCGGGCATACGCTGTCGGCCGCCGGCGCGATCGAGGCGGCGGCCAGCCTGCTCTCCATCCGCGACCAGGTGTTGCCGCCCACGATCAACCATATCGAGCCCGACCCGGCCATCGGTTTGGATGTGGTGCCGAACGTGGCGCGCCACGTCACCGGGCTGCGCCACGTGCTCTCCAACTCCTTCGGGTTCGGCGGGCAGAATGTGTGCCTGCTGCTCTCCGCACCACCTGAGGTCTTGTGATGATGCGCGCGCTCCGACTCCATGGTGACCGCGACCTGCGCCTTGACACGGTCGAACCGCCCCCGCCGCCAGGTCCGGGGCAGGTGCAGCTGCGCATGCGCGCGATGGCGCTGAACCACATCGATGTCTGGGGCTGGCGCGGCATGGCGTTTGCCAAGCGCGACCTGCCGCTGGCGGTGGGTGCGGAGGCGGTGGGCGAGGTGGTCGCCACCGGCCCAGGCGCCACGCGGTGGAAGATCGGCGACCGCGTCGCGCCCTATGGCGCGCTCACCTGCGGCGTGTGCAAGGCCTGCCGCGAGGGCCGCGATAATTTTTGCGAGGACGTGCGCGGCCTGATGGGCTTCCACGTCGACGGCTTCGCCCGCGACCTGGCCAATCTCGATGAGCGGCTGATGGTCGCGATCCCGCCGGGGATTTCCTGGGAAGACGCCGCCTGCGGCCCGATTACCTTCTCCACCGTCGAGCATATGCTGTTCGACAACGCGAAGCTGGAGGCGGGCGAAACCATCCTGATCCACGCCGCCGGTTCGGGCATCGGCACGGTCGCCATCCGCATCGCCAAGGATCTCGGCTGCACGGTCATCGCGACCGCCGGTGATGACGAGAAATGTGCGAAGGCGCGCGACCTCGGCGCCGACCATGTGGTGAATTATTCCACGCAGAATTTCCCCACCGTTGCCCGCCGCATCACCGGCAAGAAGGGCGTGGACGTGGTGTTCGAACATGTCGGCGCCACCACCTGGTCCGGCAGCCTGCTGTCCCTGCGCATGGGCGGGCGGCTTGTGACCTGCGGCTCCACCTCGGGCGTCTCCGCCGAGACCAACCTGATGATGCTGTTCCAGCGCCAGCTGCGCATCTTCGGCAGCTTTGGTGCGGCGATGCGCAACATCGCCGATGGCTACGCCAAGATGGCGCGCGGCATCCTGCCGGTGGTGGATACCGTCGTCCCGCTGGAGCGTTTCACCGAGGGGCTGGAACGCCTGGAAAGCCGCCGCGTCTTCGGGAAGATCGTCGTGACGCTGTGATGGACGCCGTGCTCGGCGCGCTTCTGTGATCGACGCGCTGCTTGGCGCGCTGCTGCGCGGGCTGTTCGCGCTGATGCGCGCACTCGGCTCGCGCGGGGCGCCGGCGGTCGGAAGCTTCATCACCCGCACGCTCGGCCCGCTGACCGGCGCGCACCGCATCGCGCGCGACAATATCGCCGCGAGCTTCCCCGAGCGTGATGCGGCCTGGCGCCGCGCCGTGCTGCGCGAGGCGTGGGACAATCTCGGCCGCACCACCTGCGAATACGTCCACATGGACGCGATCTGGGACTACGACCCCGACGCGCCTTCCGATGACGGCCGCATCCTCATCGCGCCCGAGGTAGTGGCCCGCTTCGAGGCGCTGAACAATGACGGCAAGCCGGCGCTGATCTTCGCGGCCCATCTGGCGAACTGGGAATTGCCGATGATCGCGGCAGCCAAGCACGGGCTGCCGGCCGCGGCACTCTACCGCACGCCCAATATCCGCGCCGTGGCGCGGGAGATCCTCGCGATCCGGAAGGGCTCCATGGGCGAGCTGATCCCGGCCGGCCAGTTCGCACCGCTGCGCATGGCGAGCGCGCTGGAGCGCGGGATGCATGTGGGCATGCTGATCGACCAGCGCTTCGGACGCGGCCCCCGTATTCAGTTTCTCGGGCGGGAAGCGGCGGCCAATCCGCTTATCGCGCAGCTCGCGCGGCGCTTCGATTGCCCGGTGCATGGCGCGCGCGCCATCCGCCTGCCCGGCGGCGGTTTTCGCCTCGACCTGACCGATGCGCTTGCGCTGCCGCGGGATGCGGAGGGGCTGATCGATGTCGCTGGTGCTACGGCGGCGATGAACCGCGTGATCGAAGGCTGGATCCGCGAATACCCTGGCCAATGGCTCTGGATGCACAGGAAATGGCGCTGATGCTGGTCCGCACCCCCACGCTCGAGATCGCCTGCACCATCACGGGGGCGGAGGATGGCCTGCCCGTGATCCTGTTGCCCGGCTTCCCCTATGGCGCGCGCGACTATGA
>JBKJNV010000573.1:0-3282 GCA_046593435.1 Roseomonas sp. | reverse complement strand
CCCGAGGACACGCTGCTCCGCGTCCGGCGCTCGGGTGTGGATTTCGGCTTTCCCTTCTGCCTCGGCGCCTGGGTCGACCCGCAATACAACCGTGGCCGCGCCTGCGGTGAGTTCGCGCAGCCGGCCGCGCTGATGGGTCCGCACACCGCCGTGCTGGGCATGCGCTTCTACACGGGCACCATGTTCCCCGAGCACTATCGCAACCAGATCTTCATCGCCCGCCGCGGCTCATGGAACCGCGATCGGCTCACGGGATATGACGTGGTGGTCGCCCACCTCGACGCGCAAGGCAATGTGGCGCGCGTGGACGAGTTTCTGACCGGGCTGCGCGACGACGCGAACCAGCGCTTCCTCGATCGTCCGGTCGAGGTGCATGTGATGCGAGACGGTTCGATGCTGGTCTCGGGCGAACAGATGGGTGCGATCTACCGCATCACCTATCGCCGGTGATTTTGGCTCGATTGCTGGCGGCGGCCCTTCTGGCCGCCGCGACCCCGGTGGTCGCGCTCGCGCAGGATGCGCGGCGCGGCGCCGAACTCGCCATCCCCTGCGCCCAATGCCACGGCGCCAATGGCCGCAGCCAGACGGAGACGGTTCCCTCGCTCGCCGGCCAGCCGGCGGACTTCATCACCATCCAGATGATCCTGCTGCGCGAGGGCCTGCGCAACGCGCCGGTCATGACCCCCTTCGCCGCCAACCTGCCCGATCGCGTCATCGAGGATCTGGCCGCCTATTTCGCCACCCTTCAACCCGGCCCGCCCGAGGATCGCAGGCCGCGCGACCCCGCGCTGTTCGCACAAGGCCAGGCGCTCAGTGGACCGCACCGGTGCGCCACCTGCCACGTCTCCGACTATGGCGGCCGCAACCAGATCCCCCGCATCGCCGCCCAGCGGGAGGAGTACCTGGCAGAGACGATGATCGCCTATCGCGACGGGCAGCGGGCCGGCCCGGACGCGCAGATGAACAGCGCGGTCGTCGGCTTGTCGAATGCGCAGATCGCCGCACTCGCGCATTACCTCGCGCAGCTGGACTGATCACGGCGTGGTCGCGGGCCGGCCTGGCGCCCGCGCCCTGAGCCCGGCGCTGGTCAAACCGGCGAACCCACCCGGCGCCCCGCCGCGTGCCCGCGCCCCGCCGCAGCAGCACGATGCTGAGCCAGGTCAGCCCACCAAACGTCACGAGGATGGCGCCGAGGCCGCTGAACGGCGCATGACCCCGCGCCCGAAATGCGCAAGGATCAGGCGTCCACCGCCTCCGCATCCAGCCGCGCCGCATTGTCCTGGATGAAGCGGAAGCGCAGCTCCGGCTTGCGGCCCATCAGCGCCTCCATCAGCTCCGCCGTCTTCGCGCGCTCCTCCGGCGGCAACACCACCTTCAGCAGGATGCGCTTGCGCGGGTCCATCGTCGTTTCCTTCAGCGCCGAGGGCGGCATCTCGCCCAGCCCCTTGAAGCGGCTGACCTCGACCTTCTGCGACGGCTTGAACCGCGTCTTGATCAGCTTCTCGCGGTCGGCATCGTCGCGCGCATAGATCGAGACCCCCCCCGCCTGCAGCCGGTACAGCGGCGGCTGGGCCAGGTAGATGCGGCCCTGCCGCACCAGCTCGGGCAGTTCCTTGTAGAAAAACGTCATCAGCAACGCCGCGATATGCGCGCCATCCACATCGGCGTCGGTCATGATCACCACGCGCCCATAGCGCAGCCGCGCGATGTCGAATCGCTCCCCCACCCCGCAGCCCAGCGCCTCGATGAGGTCCTTCAACTCCTGGTTCTGCCGCAGCTTGTCCGCACTCGCCGAGGCCACGTTGAGGATCTTCCCGCGCAGCGGCAGCACCGCCTGCGTCTCGCGGTCGCGCGCCTGCTTGGCCGACCCCCCCGCGCTGTCGCCCTCCACCAGAAACAGCTCCGTCCCCTCGGCACTCTCCCGCGCGCAATCCGAAAGCTTGCCGGGCAGGCGCAGCTTGCGCGTCGCCGTCTTGCGCGGCGTGTCCTTCTGCTCGCGGCGCCGGATGCGATCCTCCGCCCGCTCGATCGCGTAGGCGAGAAGGTTGTCCGCGCGGGAAGGATCGCCGGTCAGCCAATGGTCGAAATGGTCGCGCAGCGCGCCTTCCACCAGCCGCGCCGCCTCGGGGCTGGTCAGCCGGTCCTTGGTCTGCCCCTGGAATTGCGGCTCACGCACGAAGACGCTGAGCATTGCCGCCATGCCGCCGAACAGATCCTCCGCCGTCACGCTCGCCGCGCGCTTCTCCTTCTTCAACTCGCCATAGGCGCGCAGGCCCTTGACCAGCGCGGCGCGGAACCCCGCCTCATGCGTGCCGCCCTGCGGCGTCGGGATGGTATTGGCGTAGGTGGATAAAAACCCCTCGCCCTGTTCGAACCAGGTCACCGCCCATTCGGCGCGCCCCGCGCCATCGGGGAAGCTGCCCTCGCCCGCCCAGGGCGCGGGCACCACGGGCGTGCGGCCCTCGGTCGCCGAGGCCAGGAAGTCCAACAAGCCTCCGGGGAAATGCAGCACCGCCTGGGCCGGCGCGTCGGTGCCAGCCACCAGATCGGCGTCACACGACCACCGGATCTCCACGCCCTTGAACAAATACGCCTTGGACCGGCAGAACCGGTAAAGCCGCGCCGCGCTGAACCCCAGCGCGCCGAAGATCTCGGTATCCGGCTGAAACCGGATCTGCGTCCCGCGCCGGTTCTGCACCGGGCCGAGGTTCCGCAGCGGCGTCATCGGCTTGCCGCGCGAAAAATCCTGCGCCCACAGCACCCGGTCGCGCGCCACCTCCACCGCCATGGTCGAGGCCAGCGCATTGACCACCGAAGACCCCACCCCGTGCAGCCCGCCCGAAGTCGCATAGGCCTTGCCCGAAAACTTGCCCCCCGAATGCAGCGTGGTGAAAATCACCTCCAGCGCCGACAGTTTCGGAAATTTCGGATGCGGGTCCACCGGGATGCCGCGCCCATTGTCGCGCACCGTCAGCCAGTTGCCGGCCTCCAGCGTCACGTCGATACGGTCCGCGTGCCCGGCCACCGCCTCGTCCATCGCATTGTCGATGATCTCGGAGGCCAGGTGATGCAGCGCCCCCTCATCGGTGCCGCCGATATACATCCCCGGTCGGCGGCGGACGGGCTCCAGCCCCTCCAGCACCTCGATATCCTTGGCCGAATAGGTCTCGGCCGGTGCGGCGGGCGCGGCCCGTGCGGCGGTCTCGGCCCGTGCGGCGGGCGCGGCCCGTGCGACGGGCTTGCCGCCGCGGCCGAACAAATCGTTCATGCTACGTTCCTGTT
>JBKJNV010000521.1:0-10919 GCA_046593435.1 Roseomonas sp. | reverse complement strand
ATATGGGCCGGAAATTGCGCGGGCATTGAGGTGAGTGTGCCAGCGAAGGTCGCGAGCAGCCCGATGCGTGTGCCGGCGCCCTTGGCTTCCTCGATCATCGCCTCGTTGGGCTTGAGCACGGGGATGGTCGGGTGGGCGGCAACGACCGCATCGATGCAGGGGCCGAACGCTGAGCAGGTGAACAGGATGGCATCCGCACCGGTACTGACCGCGTATTCGGCCAGCGTGAGGAAGCGCGTTGTCATGCCGGGCGTAAGTGCCCCATCGCGGGCAAGATCGGCAGAGAGGCTGTCGTCGAGCAGGTTCATCAGGGTGGGTGTGGGCCAGAGGCGCGCGAAGGCTTCCTCGATGGCGGGGGGAGAGTGGCGCAGCGCGTGGATGAGGGCGATGCGCATCACGGCGCGCCGCAGCGGCGCAGGGTGAGCGGGAAGTCGGTGCAGCCGGGGAAGGCGATTTCGTCGGAGCCGCGACGCTCGACGTTCAGCAGGTTGGGGTTGCCAGTGCAGCCGAAGCCGATATCGGGCGGCAGGCGGGTGGCGAGAGCGCCTGTGGGGGCGGCCGGGACGAAGCGGAACTCGACGCCGTTGGCGGCACCGGCCACGGTCTCGATGGCGCGCTGGCGGTAGCCCACATCGAGGATGCCGGTGCGCAGGACAGCGTCGCGGGTGAAGATGACCGTCGGCTGCGCGTAGCAAGCCGCGGATGTGGTGTCGGTCGCGGGGAACAGCCCGCCAGTCCAGCTGCCATAGAGCCATTCATGGGGTGTTGCGCCGGTTTGCGCCACGGCGCCGCCTGCCAGAAGGGGCAGGGCCAGGGCAGTCACCCGCCAGAATCCTCGCATCGCGTATGGCCTCCATGCCGTTGCCGGGCTTGTAAGGCATGCCCGCGACGAGGGGAAATTCGTTGTGCCGTGTCGATTGCACGTAATGGTTGCTGGAAGGTTAACGAACCTCCGCCGCAGGCTTCGATCATGCGCATCCCTGCCATTCCGATTGCCTATCCGCCCCGTCGCCTCTACCGCGACCAGCATGGACGGTTGCGCTTTACCGATCCTTCATCCCTGGGCCTTACCATCCTGAGCATGATCAGCAGCAACAGCCTTGCCGCCTTCACCGCCGAGGTGTCCCGCAATGCCGGAATTCAGGGCAATGTGAAGCCCATGCGCGGCCCGGCGCCCGAGGCGCAGCGCGCGGCGCCGTCCGGTGGCCGTACCCTCGGCGATGTGCCGCCAGCGCCGGGCCAGGCGTTGCCAAGGGGCTCCCTGCTCGACCTGCGGGTCTGAAGGCGCCGGACAGGGCATCGGTCCCCGAGAGCCGATGCCTGGTTCTCGCCAGTGATGACCAGGCGCAGGTTTCACGTTACCGTTGGCTCCATGCCGTTCCACCTCCTGCTGGCCTTCCTCCTCCTGGGCAGCCCGGCCCTGGCGCAGCCGCAGCAGAGCCTGACGCTGGCCGGGCAGGCGCGCACCGGCGAGGATGTCCGAGCGGTGCGTTTCGTTTTCCTCTGCTCCGCCAATGAGGGGCCGAACGTCACCGGCGCCCTGGGCCTCGACCTGTTTGTGCCAGGGCATGGCAGCCTGCGAGGGGCGTTCGACTTCGATGCCTTCGAAGGCCCCGATGCGCGCGCCGGACGGCTCACCCAACTCGAGACAACCGGGGCGGGCGCGACGACACGGCTGCGCGCGATGGTCAGCGGATGGATTGGCGTGGATGCCGATGCGCCTTTCGCCTTCGGGCTGAGTGCTGCACGGCGGCGTGACGAAACACGGCTGCGCGAGGTGTCGCGGCTTCTGGCCCCGTTGACGGCGGGCGCCGCGCAGCTGGTCTGGACGCAGGGCAATACGCGCCCCGGCGCCCCATCCATCGTGGCGCGGCTCGATGTGAGCCCGGCGGATGCGGTACGGCTGCGCACCCTATTGGCGCCCTGCCTGGCGCGCTGACGCCGGCCATCGCAGCCGTCTGAACCCGTGTGGGCAGCGGCGCGCGGCCTGGCAGGCGCGCGGGCTGTGCTAGGCTCGTCCGATGAACGAAACCCGCTTCGAACTCCGCATCCCCGAAGGCGATGACCGCGCGCGCAAGGTCTGCACCGATTGCGGCCATGTCGCCTATGAGAACCCCAAGCCCGTGGTGGGCTCCGTCGTCGCCACGCCCGATGGGCGCGTGCTGCTGTGCAAGCGCGCCATCATGCCGCGCAGCGGCTTCTGGACGCTACCCGCCGGCTACATGGAAATGAACGAGACCATCGAGGCGGGCGCAGCACGCGAAGCCTGGGAGGAAGCGCAGGCGCGCATCGCGATCGAGGGTGTGCTCGCGGTCTACTCCATCGCGCATCTGGGGCAGGTGCAGGTGTTCTTCCGCGCCGCTTTCGCGGAGCCCGGCTTTGCAGCCGGGCCTGAGAGCGAAGAGGTCGCATTGTTCGCCTGGGACGATATCCCGTGGGATGAGCTGGCCTTCCCCTCGGTGCGCTGGGCGCTGGAGGCGTGGCGGGCCTCGGCTGGCGGCCCGCTGCCCGCGGCGGCGCAGAACCCGGTCTAAAGCGGCGGCAGCTTCGACAGATACAGGATGGTGTCCTCCGACTCCGCGAGGATGGCGGCCGCGTCGCAGGCGCTCACTTGCCCATCCAGGCCCAGCCGGCGCAGCGGGAAGCAGGCGGCGATACTGGCGAGCGTTTCGGCCGCGGCGGTGCAGCGGGCCGGGTTGAATTCCAGCAGCATGCGGATGTTGGGGCTGCGGGCGATCAGGCCCTGCATGCCGCGCCAGACCAGTTCCTCAGCGCCCTCCACGTCGATTTTCAGGAAATCCACCGGGCCTGGGATCAGCGCATCCAGAGGTGCCGCGGGCACAGTGTAGCTCTCGAACTGCTCCGGGTCGAAGGCGCCGAGCCCGGCTTCCTGCCCGACCCGGATGCAGCCATTCTTGGGGTCGCGCGTCTGCACCAGGAAGGGAATTTCGGCCTCGGCCACCTCGGCCACGCCGGTGCGCCGGGCGTGCACGCGCGCTGGGTAGCCATTGACCGAGATGTTGCTCTCCAGCAGGCCGAACAGCCGCCGGTTCGGCTCGAAGGCGTGGACCCGGCCGGTGGGACCGACGAGGTCCGCCATCAGGATGGTGAAGTAGCCGATATGCGCGCCGACATCGGCCACCACCTGCCCCGCGCCCACGTTGCGCAGGATGAATTCGGTCTGCCACAGCTCCCAATAGCCATCGAGCATCAGGTGCGCGGCGATGCCGATGTCGCGCGTGTCCACATAGAATTTGTACCGCCCCAGCCCGCGGCAAACCGCCGTGATCGGGTCCACGGGTGCGACGGCGCAGCGTGCGCGGGAGCGGTCCTCGATCGCCATGCGGCTGTCGGGCGATTGCAGGTCCACCAGCGAGAGAAGATGCAAGCCATCGCTCTCGGGTTGCGGTTCCGGGACGCGCATAGACCACCGTGCCATTCAACCCTCGTGAAAGTACTGGGCGCCTCAACCTAGGCGAGAATAAACCAAGCGCTGATTAACGCCACCAGGCGCGTCTCACTCCATCACGCCGTAGAGACGAAAGCGCACCACGCGCAGCATACCCGGCGTCGGGCTCAGTGCCTCGCCGGTGCGGAATTCGGCGACGGCATCCTTCACCCGCTTCTGCCGGCGATAGACCTCGGCCAGGCCCAGATGCGCATCGCCATGGCCGGGCCGCCGCGCCATGACCTGGATGAAGCAGGCCTCCGCTTCGGCGAGGATGCCATCCTCCGCCTCCAGGATCAGCAGGCCCAGCGTCCAGGGCGCGGCGAAGCTGTCGGGGAACATCTCACTCGCCTCGCTCAGCACGGTATAGGTCTCACCCGCGCGGTTCTGGCGCTTGAGCGCTTCGGCGAGCCCGATATGGAGGTGCTCCGGCGCGGAGGGAAAGGCGAGTGCGGCACGAAACGCGGCCTCTGCCCGCGCGGCATCGCCGCCCATCGCGATCAGCAGGTGGCCGAGCCGTTCATGGGGGAAGCCGCTGTCGGGAAAGGCCGTGATGGCGGCCTCCAGCGCGGCGACCGCTTCCGCCTTGCGACCGAGGCGGAACAGGGCATCGCCCAGCCCCGCCATGGCGCCGATGCTGGCACCGCCAGCGGCCACCAGATCGCGCAATTCGCGCTCGGCGAGTGCCACGTCCCCGCCGCAGGCGATGTGGAATTCGGCATGGCGCTGTCGGATGCCGGCATCCTCGGGCGCGCCGGCATGGGCGAGCACCGCTTCGGCCAGCGCATCGGCCATGCGGTCCTGACGCAGCAGCGCCTCGGCCAGTGCCATGTGGGCGTGAGCGCTCGCCTCCCCCGCCCCGATCGCGGTGCGCAGCGCGGCCTCGGCGGCCACCGGGTCGCCGCCCGACGCGATGAGGAATTGTCCCAGCCGCAGTGCGGGCCGCGACTGCCCCGGGGCGAGGGCGACCGCGCGGCCGGCTGCCTCGATCGCGGTCGCGACCGAGCCCATCAGGAAGGCGACCTCCGCCGCACCGCTCCAGGCCGCGGCCAAGGTGGCGTCGAGCACGAGGGCCGCACGAAACCCATCGCCGGCACGAAGCGCATCGCCGAGGTTGAGGTCGAAATGCGCGAGCGTGAGGAGCGGCCCCGCATCGGAGGGTGCCGCGCGCACCGCCTCGGCCGCCGCATCGCGCGCGGCCGCGCGCTCGCCGGCCGCCCAGCGCGCATGGGCCAGGTGCAACCAGCCTTGCGCGTCCACGGCGGCGGCGGCTTCAGCCATCGCGCGCGGCTTCCTCCGGCGTGCGCAGCGTCAGTGCCAGGGCATGCAGCCCGGCGGCGAATTCATCGGCCAGCAGCGCGTGGATGGCGCGCGAGCGGGCGAGCCGTCCCTGCCCCGTGAATGCATCCGCGACCACCGTCACGCTGTAATGCGTCTGTCCGCCAGGTGCTGCGCCGGCATGGCCGGCGTGCTTCGCGCTGTCATCCTCCACATGCACCCTGGCGTTTGGGTAGGCCTGGACGAGGCTGCGTTCGATTCGATCTTTGCGCGTTTCCATGGCGCCCATCTTGGACCCCTGGTCCGCGCTGTCCACCACGCCGCCCCTCTGCCACGACTGCTTGTCTTGCGGACCCCGCAGGCCACGCCCATAACGGTATCATGGCCAAACGCGGACACCGCTCGCGCAGTTTTATGGCCGAGCCCGAGGCCCCGCCGCGTCCCTGTGACCAGCCCGGGTGCCCGGAGCCCGGCGAATTCCGCGCGCCCGCAGACCGGCGGCGCCTCAATGACTACAAGTGGTTCTGCCTCGCGCATGTCCGCGCCTACAATGCGGCGTGGGATTTCTACAAGGGGCTTGGCCCCGCCGAGATCGAGCACGAAATCCGCTTCGATACCGGCTGGCAGCGGCCGACCTGGCCGCTGGGCCGGCTGGGCGGACGGATCGACCCTGCACTGCTGCGCGATCCGCTGGGCCTGTTCACCTATGCGACGCATGCCGACATGAACCGCGCCTCGCCCCGCGACGAGACGCCACCGGAGTTGCGCGCCGCACTCGATGTCATGGGTCTCGCCTGGCCGACCGACCAGCCAGTGCTGAAGGCGCGCTACAAGGATTTGGCCAAGCAGTTCCACCCCGATGCGAATGGCGGCAACCGCGACGCCGAAGAGAAGTTGAAGGATATCAACCGCGCCTATTCGCTACTGCGCAAACGCCTGCAGGAACGTGCCGCGGCACCGGAGGCGGCCACCGCCGCGGCTGGGTAGCCTCGCCCGCCTGAACACCCTACACTCGCCACAATCAAGCCCAGAGCAACGGACACAAATGAACAAGGTCGCGAGCCTGCCCGACATCCGCCCCACAGCGGCCATCGATACGCCCGACATGATGGTGAAGGCGCGCGACGTCTTCGGCGTGGATACCGATATCGAGGTCCCGGCCTTCTCGCTCCGCACCGAGCATGTGCCCGAGATCGACACCTCCTACCGGTTCGACAAGGAGACCACGCTCGCGATCCTGGCGGGCTTCACCTTCAACCGGCGCGTGATGGTCCAGGGCTACCACGGCACCGGAAAGTCCACCCATATCGAGCAGGTTGCAGCACGGCTGAACTGGCCCTGCATCCGCGTCAACCTCGACAGCCACATCAGCCGCATCGACCTGATCGGCAAGGACGCCATCGTGCTGAAGGATGGCAAGCAGATCACCGAATTCCGCGAGGGCATCCTGCCCTGGGCGCTGCAGCACCCCTGCGCGCTGGTGTTCGACGAGTACGATGCCGGCCGCCCGGATGTGATGTTCGTGATCCAGCGCGTGCTGGAAGTGGAGGGCAAGCTCACGCTGCTCGACCAGAATCGCGTGATCCGTCCGCACCCGTGCTTCCGCCTGTTCGCGACCGCCAACACGGTCGGCCTGGGTGACACCACGGGCCTGTATCACGGCACCCAGCAGATTAACCAAGGCCAGATGGACCGGTGGAACATCGTCGCCACCCTCAACTACCTGCCCCATGCGCAGGAGACGGCGATCGTGCTCGCGAAGATGGGCGTCGAGGGCGATGCGAAGATGAAGAAGCAGGTCGAGGCGATGGTCGCACTCGCCGACCTGACGCGCGCGGGCTTCATCGCCGGCGACATCAGCACGGTGATGAGCCCGCGGACGGTCATCACCTGGGCCGAGAACGCCAAGATCTTCGGCAATATCGGCTTCGCGTTCCGGCTGTCCTTCCTCAACAAGTGCGACGAGGCGGAGCGCCAGACGGTCAGCGAGTACTACCAGCGCTGCTTCAATGAGGAGCTGTCGGCGGGCAGCCTGCTGAAGAAGGCGGGGTGATTCCGCGTGTCCATCCAGGCTGAGCGACTGATCCCATGAGCGGCAAACAGGACCTCACCCGGCAGGAGGAATTCAAGCGCGCCACCGCCGGTGTGCTGCGCGCCATCGCGCATGCAGCACCCGACGTGCAGGTCACCTACCAGCCTGGCCCTGGCGGTGTGACCGGCAAGCGCGTGCGCCTGCCGCTGCCCACCCGCTCGCTGCCCCCCGCCGAAATGGCCAAGCTCCGCGGTGCGGCCGATGCCGCGGCCCTGCGCCTGCGCCACCACGATGAATCCGTCCACGCCAACCGCTCCCCCGCACGCCGCGAAGCGCGGGAGATCTTCGACGCGCTGGAACAGGTGCGCTGCGAGAGCGTGGGGTCCCAGCACATGGCCGGCGTCGCGTCGAACCTGCGCGCCCGCCTCGCCGATGAATGCGAGGCCGAGGGCTATGACCGGATGACGCGGAAGGACCAGCTGCCGCTGCCAGCCGCCCTGGCTTTGCTCGCCCGTGAAAAACTCTCCGGCGAACCCGCGCCCACCGCCGCGCTGCGCATCCTCGACCTCTGGCGCGACTCGCTGGTCGATGGCGCCGAGGGCGCGATGGCCGAAATGGCCGCGGCCCAGGGCGACCAGGCCGCCTTTGCCCGCGCCGCGCGTAAGCTGCTCGCCGCCATGGACCTGGCCGAAGCCGAGGTGGAAGCGGAAGCCGAGGACCAGGAGGAAGGCGACGAGGGCGAGCAATCCTCCCCCGTCCAGGACCAGTCCGCCGAGGGCGAAAGCCAGCAAAAGGAAAGCGACCAGTCGCTCGGCGCCCAGCCGGAATCGATGCAGGGCGAAGCCGCCGACGAGGAAGCCGAGGAGACCGAGGAAGACGGCGCCGCGGCCGAGGGTGACGACAAGCCCGGCGGCCCGCAGCAGCGCCGCGAAACCGTCGAGACCGATGACAGCTCCCGCTACCGCCCCTTCACCACCGCCTTCGACGAGGTGGTGGAAGCCGATGACCTGTGTGACCCCGAGGAACTCGCCCGCCTCCGCCAGCAGCTCGACCAGCAGCTTTCCCATTTGCAGGGCGTGGTCGCGAAGCTTGCCAACCGCCTCCAGCGCCGGCTTCTCGCGCAGCAGCAGCGCGCGTGGGATTTCGACCACGAGGAAGGCACGCTCGATGTCGCGCGCCTCGCCCGCGTCATCGCCAACCCGACGGTGGCCCTGACCTACAAGCGCGAGCGCGAGGCGGATTTCCGTGACACGGTCGTCTCCCTGCTTATCGACAATTCCGGGTCCATGCGCGGGCGTCCCATCACGGTGGCGGCCATGTGCTGCGACATCCTCGCGCGCACGCTCGAACGCTGCTCGGTGAAGGTGGAGATCCTGGGCTTCACCACCCGCGCGTGGAAGGGCGGACAGTCGCGCGAACGCTGGGTGCAGGAGGGCAAGCCGCGCAATCCGGGGCGCCTCAACGACCTCCGCCACGTCGTCTACAAGCCCGCCGATGCCCCCTGGCGACGCGCGCGGAAAAATCTCGGGCTGATGCTGCGCGAGGGGCTGCTGAAGGAGAACATCGACGGCGAGGCGCTGGACTGGGCCTACAAGCGCATCCTGCAGCGCACCGAGCACCGCCGCATCCTGATGGTGATTTCGGACGGCGCGCCGGTCGATGATTCCACGCTCTCGGTCAACCCGGGCAACTACCTCGAACGCCACCTGCGCAAGGTGATCGCGGATATCGAGGGGCGCAACGCAGTGGAGCTCATCGCGATCGGCATCGGGCATGATGTCACGCGCTACTACCGCCGCGCGGTGACCATCGTGGATGCCGAGGAGCTCGGCGGGACGATGATGAAAAAGCTGACCGAACTGTTCGACGAAGACGCCGAACAAGCCTGGCAGCGGGCGGCCGCGGAGCGGGCGCCGGCGATCGCGTGAAGCAAGGCGAGGGGCTTCGCCCCCTCGACCCCCACCAGGAGCCTGTGGCCCCTGGACCCCCCTTTGTTGGTTCTCGATTAGGGAGGGTTGTGCTTGCGTTGAGGGCCGGGTTGGGGAGGGGGCGCGTCGCAGGAGCACCTTCGACGCAGCCTCTCCCCGCGCCCCCTCCCCAACCCGGCTCGCCTGCGGCGAGGCTCAATCCCCTCCCAATCCAAGAACCAACAGATGGAGGTCGAGGATCGACACGATCCTCGCGGGGGTCCAGGGGGCAGAGCCCCCTGGCCTTGCCTTCCCGCCGCGCGCTGCTCCTCTCCGCCCTCCCCGTGCTCGAGCTCGACCGCGCCGCGATCGGCTTCGGCGGCATCTCCGGTCTGCATCTGTCCGATGACCTGACGCTGACCGCCATCAGCGATCTCGGCCGCTGGCTCACCGCACGCCTGGTGGTAGATGGGCTGACGCCGCGTGCCCTACAGGGCATCCGCACCGGCCCCCTGCGGGATGGGGCCGGCATGCCGCTCCGCCGCGGGCGGGAGGGCGATGCCGAGTGCCTCGCGCGGTTGCCGGACGGCACCTGGTTGGTGGGCTTCGAACGCTGGCACCGCATCCGCGCCTACCGACGCCTCGATGGTCCGGGCACCTATGTGGAAGCACCACCGGGCCTGGATGCCGCCCCCCCCAATGGCGGCCTCGAAAGCCTGGCCGTGCTGGCCGATGGCCGCTGGTTCGCCATCGCGGAATTCCTCGCAGCCGAAACGCCGGGGACGGTGACGGCTTGGCTCGGCGGGCCCGGGCGCTGGGTGACGCTCGCCTACCGCCCCGCGCCGGATTTCGCGCCCACCGATGCCTGTCCCCTGCCCGATGGCGGCGCGCTGGTGCTGGAGCGCGCCTTCTCAATCCTCGGCTGGTTCCAGGCGCGTCTCGTCCACGTGCCCGCAACCACCCTCGCGCGGGCAGGCGCCGGGACCATCCTCGAGGGCCGCCAGATCCTGTCCACGCGCGATGCCCTGCCGCCCGAAAACTGGGAGGGAGTCTCGGTCGCCCGGCTCCAGGGTCGGCTGGTTGCAGCACTGTGCTCGGACGACAATGAGCGCAGCTTCCAGCGCGGCCTGGTCGCGCTATTCCCGCTCGATCTGGGGTGAGCGGGCTGCCTCAGCGGCGGACGATTTCCACCCGGCGATTCTGCGCGCGCCCGGCATCGGCCGCGTTGCTCGCGATGGGGGCTGCCATGCCAGCGCCGAAGGCCGTCATCCGCGCCGCCGGAATGGCGAAGTCGCGCGCGAGTGCGGCGACCACCGCCTGGGCGCGGCGGAGCGACAGCGCGACATTGTAGTCAAACGCCCCCTGCGCATCGGTGTGCCCCGTGACCACGACGGCCATCGCGGCATTGGCGCGCAGGAGACGCGCGATTTCCTCAAGCGTGGGGCGCGAGGCGGGCAGGATATCCGCACTGTCGAAACCGAACTGGATGCCGTAGAGGGCGATCCGCCCGGTCTGCTCCACCGCACGCTGCATGGCGGAGGCATCGACGAAAGCGATGCGCCCGCTTTCCATCGGCCGCGCTTCCACCACATCGACCAGCACCTGCGCGCGGCTGCCCTGCGGCAGCGCCAGGATGGCGACATGCACATCGCCTTCCGGCCGGCTGAGCTTCGCCAGCGTGTAGATCAGGTCGTTCCAGCTTGAGAGCAGGCCCGAGCTGGGGCCCGGCACGCTTTCCGTCACGGCGAACCAGAACTCCGCCGGCGTCCCGCATTCCGCCCCACGGCAGGTGAACACGGTTTCGAAATTGGCAGCGGCCAGGCGTTCACGGTGGTTGCGCATCACCTCCAGCGCCGAGCGCCCTTCGGGGCCCTCGTAGCGCAGCCGCATAGCCCGGCCTGCGACCGGGATCGAGTTGCGGTCATTGACGCGCGCCCCGGCCTCCCGCGTGTCGGACGACAGGACACGGCGGTTTATCATGCGGAACTCGTCGAAATCGCGCGGCCGGTAATGCCGCAGAATGCTGCCCTCAGACCGCCCGACAAGCGGGTGGTCGCGGCCGCCGGCGACATCCACCCCGCGCGGCTGTGCGCCGGCGGGCAGGGCAAGGGTCAGCAGGAGCAGGATCAGGAAGGGTTTCACGATCCTGCATACCGCGTCATTTCGCTATCGGACACAAGCGGATGCAGGGCACGGCCGGGTCTTGGCCCGGCGTGGGCAGGCATCTCAGCGCGCGTTCCGCCCCTCGATGGCG
>JBKJNV010000252.1:0-3214 GCA_046593435.1 Roseomonas sp. | reverse complement strand
ATCTCAAACCACCTGGTTCAGCAGGGCCTCTTCGCCGCGTTGCAGCCGGGAGAGGTTTTCCATCAGCATGTCGAGGATATTGTCCTCATAGGCGCAGGTCTCGCCCCCCGTATGCGGCGTGATGATCACGTTCGGCATGGCCCAGAGCGGCGAGAGGGGGGGCAGCGGCTCCTCCTCAACGCAATCGAGCGCGGCACCCTTGATGCGCCCGGCGTTCAGCCCTGCGATGAGGTCGGCCTCGCGCACCACGCGCCCACGCGCAACGTTGATCAGGTGCGCAGTAGGCTTCATCAGCGCGAATTCGGCCGCCCCCATCAGGCCCTGCGTCTCGGGCGTGAGCGGGCAGCACAAAGCCACGTAATCCGCGCGGGGCAGAACCTCATGCAGCTTGCCGATCGCGTGCACCTCATCGGCACCCTCCGCACCGGTCGATGGGTCCCGCTTGAGGCCGATCACATGCATCCCGAAGGCCCGCGCCAGCCGCGCGACGCGCCCGCCGATTCGCCCAAGGCCGACCACCGCCAACGTCTTCCCGCCCAGCTCATCCTCGCGGGCCGCGAAATCGCCCTGCATGCCGCGCCAGAACCTGCGCGCCTGGTTGTCCCGCGCCTCACCGATGCGCCGGCTGATGGCGAGGATCAGCGCGATGGCGTGCTCGCTCACCGCATTGGCGTTGCCGCCCGCGGCCGAGGCGAGGCGGATGCCGCAGGCCCAAAGCACATCCTTGTCGTACTGGTCCACACCGGCGCTGATCGACTGGATGAAGGCGAGGCGCGATGCCGTGGGTGCCAGCGCATTGTCCCAGAAGCCCGATACGACCAGGACGTCGATCTCCCCGATGCGCTGCGCCAGCTCATCGCGCGAGCGGATTTCGATGAAGGGCATCCCCGTGTTGCGCGCCGCGAAGCGCTCGCCGAGGCGATAGGCGACATGGGCGAAGCCGATGGTGGGTGTGGCACCGAGCGCGGACATGGACGTTCCCCAAGATGGCGAGATTTCCTCTATGGAACGGACGCGCCCCTTCGCCAAGTCTCCACGCCTTGTCACACCCCGCCTCGCCGCTGCCGGATTTTTGCCTTTGCGGGAACGCACAACGGGATAACACTTTCTGGCCAAACAGGAGATGTCGCCATGACCAAGACGATGATGCGTCTGCTGAAACTGAGCCTGCTGGTGCTGCCGCTGGGCATCATGGCGGCGCCGGCCTCCGCGGCCACGCTGGGCCGAATGATTGCGCCGGAGGCAGCCGCCTCGCCACTGGGGAGTGACGTCCAGTATTACCGCGACGGCCGCGGTTACCGGGAGCGCCACCACCCGCGCCGACGCTGCTGGATGGAGAACCGCCGCGTCCGCGTGCAGGACCGATACGGGCGCGTCTTCGTGCAGGTCCGCCCAGTGCGCGTCTGCCGCTGAGCCACGTCCCGCTCCTGGGGGCATACTGCCCCCGGGGGGCGGCTTTTTAGCGGTAGTGGCCGCGGCCGCGGCCGCGCCCCGGATGGCCATCGCCCACCACCACGCCGGGCACCACAATGGGCGCCACGATGGGCACCGGGGCGTAGTAGCCGTGCCCGTGCCCGTGCCCGTGCCCGCGCCCCGGCGCGACCACGCAGGCTGAGAGCGTGAACAACACACCCATGAGGGCGGCGACGACACCGAACTTGCGCATGAAAAACTCCACATGGCGACTGCGTAACGTAACGTTCATAACATAAACTTGGTTGCACATAGCCTCACCATTTGTATCGCGTCCGGTCCTACAGCCCAGCGCGACGCAGCTCCGGCCCCAGCCGCCCGGTCAGCATCAGCCAGGCCATCCGCAGGTCCGAACCGAGCGACCACAACGGGTAGGTAAAGGTCGCCGGCCGGTTCCGCTCCACCAGCATGTGGCTGCCCCAGGCGAAGCCGTACCCTGCGAGCGGCACCGCGATCAGCAGCCACGATGGCCCCATCACAATCGCCCAGGCCAGCAGCGCCGCGGCCACCAGAGTGCCCACCAGGTGGAGCTGGCGCGTGCGCGCGTTCGCGTGCTCGCGCAGGTAATAGGGCCAGAACTCGGCATAGGTGGCGATCTTCGCGGGCATGACAGTAGCGTAATCCGCGCTGCCGGTTGCGTCATCAACGCATTGCATGTCGCAGCGCAGCAATTTCTGGCCCATCATCGGGCATGGCTTTACCCGCCGCGCTCGCGCCGCTCCGTCACCCGGTCTTCCGCAGCCTCTGGATCGCGGGCCTTGCGGCCAATACCGGGCTGTGGGTGCAAAACACCGGCGCGGCCTGGCTGATGACCTCCCTCGCGCCCTCCCCGGTGATGGTTTCCCTGGTGCAGGCGGCGTCCATGCTGCCCGTTTTCCTCCTTGCCCTGCCGGCCGGCGCGCTCGCCGACATTCTCGACCGGCGGCGGATGCTGATCGCTGCGCAATGCTGGATGGCGGCGATGGGCGTGCTGCTCGCCCTGCTCGCCTTTTCGGGCGGACTCGGGGCCTGGGGGCTGCTCGCGCTCACCTTTGGCATCGGGGCGGGAACCGCGCTGATCTTCCCCGCCATGGCCGCGACCACGCCCGAGCTGGTCCCGCGCGAGGACCTGGTCCAGGCCATCGCGCTCAACGGCATCGGCTTCAACCTCGCACGCGCGCTGGGTCCCGCGATCGGAGGATTTGTCATTGCCATGTCGGGGGTTGAGGCCTCCTTCATCCTGGCCACTGGCGGCTTCTTCGTCATGGTCGCGGCCCTGGTGCTGTGGCGCCGGCCGCGCCGTACGGACACGCTGCCGCCCGAGCATTTCGTGAGCGCGATGCGCTCGGGCGTGTTTTTCGTGGCCGCCTCACCTGGGCTGCGCGCCGCCATCCTGCGCGCCTGCGCCTTCTTCTTCTTCACCGCCGCTGTCTGGGGCCTGCTGCCCATCCTGGTGCGCGGGCGCCTGGGCCTAGGCCCCGATGCCTTCGGGCTGATGCTGACAGCGATGGGCGCGGGCGCGGTCACCGCCGGCTTTGCCCTGCCCTACCTGCGCGGCAATGCCACGCGGGGCATGGTGGTGTTCCGCTTCTCGCTGCTGGCCGCCGCCTCGATCGCGCTGCTCGGCGCCATTCCGCACTGGCTGCCGGCCGCGGTGGGCATGGTGGCCTTCGGGGTCGCCTGGATCGGGGCGGCGAGCACGCTGCAGGCCGCGGCCCAACTCGCCTCGCCTGCCTGGGTGCGAGCCCGCGCGATCGGTATC
>JBKJNV010000069.1:0-8063 GCA_046593435.1 Roseomonas sp. | reverse complement strand
CTGTCGTATTCGCGGGCTTGCTCCTCGCGTCCTTCGCCACCATCCACCCAATTCGCGCGCAGACACCCAGCGAGGTCTATCCGACCATATCCAATCCGGCGGTGCTGCAGAATTTCGGCGGAGTGGAAGGCATCCGCGCGCTGATGGAGGATTTCGAGCGTGAATTGCTGGCCCGGCCTTCGATGCAGCCCTTCTTCGGCAACCGTGACAACACTCGGCTTAAGGCACTGCTGGTACAGCAGGTCTGCCAGATCTTGGGCGGCGGCTGCACTTACACCGGTCGCACCATGCTAGAGTCGCATAGAGGCATGGGTGTTACCCAGGCACATTTCTATGCGCTGGTGGAGGCGTTGCAGGCGTCGATGGAACATCGCCGGATACCATTCGCATCACAGAACCGCCTCCTGGCGGTCCTGGCACCAATGCACCGCGACATCATCACGCGCTGAGCACATGCAGGATGGTTCGGGTAGCAGTTTCTCCTGAATCACCTGCTCGTTGGGGTAGGAGGGAAAGAAGACGACGGTTGAGAACAGCGAGCCTGCCGCCGTCGACACAAAGGTGATACCGACTATCCATGGCAGGAACGGCGACACTCTCTTCGGTTCTGCCGCAAGAATAGTGCGTGGCTGTCGTGGCGTAGTGCCTCGCTGCGCGGATGCGCAGAAGTTTACAGCCCGCATTGCGCGTGATCGCAAGAACTGGGGGCGTGTCATACGCGACGCCAGCATCACACTGGACTGACAGCGGCCTGGTGAAGCCAAGGGTGATGGTGCCTGCGGGCGGAGGCCTGATCGGCCCGCGTGAGAAGCTTAACGCGATCCCCCGTTTTGCCCGCGCTCAGCGGGGCTCGAGCATGCTGCCGGTTCATTCCGAGACTTGGCAGATAAGACGTTTCCTGGATCAGGCAGTCGAGTGACTTGCGCAACGCAGGCGCTACCGCAGTCCAAACGAATTTCAGCCCGGCGAGCAGCCCCTAATGCCGGGCTTGAATAATCGACTGGCAGGCAGGGTTCTACCCCTCCGTCCGCCCACCTATTCGCCAACCGGCGTCCCCGCGACCTGCTCCAGCCAGCGCAGCACCCGCGCATCATTACAGGCCGTGACGTTGAACCGCATCCATGGCGACCGCTCCAGATGCGGCCGGAACACCACGCCGGGCGCCAGCATGATGCCCTGTTGCGACGCGCTGTCCGTCAATGCCAGCGCGTCTTCCACTTGCGGGAAGCGAGCCCACAAGAACATGCCAGCCTCCGGCTCGACGAACAGCTGCATCCCGATGCGTTCAAAGGCGCGGATCGCGTTGAGCCTGGCCTCGCCCAACCTGCCATGAAGCTGCGCCAGGAACTTCCGGTAGTGACCATCCACCAGGATCAGGTACAGAAGCCGCTCCATGAACTGCGAGCTCGTGATGCTCGACAGCATTTTCACGTCGGCCAGGTCGTCGGCAATGGACTGGTGCGCCGCCAGAAACCCTACCCGCAGGCTCCCCGACAGCGTCTTTGAGAAGCTGCGCACGTAGATCACCCGCCTGAGCTGGTCCAGCGCCGCCAGACGCGATGATGGCTTGGTCTGCAGGTCACAGAAGATGTCGTCCTCGACGACGAGGAAGTCGCATTTCTCCGCAATCTGCATCAGGCGAAAACTGACGTGCGGACTCATGCTGGTCGATGTCGGGTTCTGCAGCACGGACTGCGTGAAGTAGATCCGTGGCCGGTGCTCGGCGGCAAGCCGCTCAAGCGCCGCCAGATCAGGTCCATCGGCGTTGCGTGGCACGGCGAGCAGCCGGGCACCGTGCAGCCGCAGGTTGCCGAACAGGTTATAATAGCCAGGGTCGTCGACCAGCACCGCATCGCCGGGCCGCACAAAATGCCGCATGATCAGGTCCAAGGCTTGGCTGGTCCCCTGCGTCATCACGATCTGCGAGGCGCCGGCTGTAATCCCCTGTTCCGACAGCAGCAGCACCAGATGCTCGCGGAGCGGCAGGTAGCCGAATGGATTGCCGTACTCGATCAGGTGCGTCCCGTTCTTGCGCGCCAGCGCACCGAGGCTCTGTCGTATACCCATCTCATCCATCCACGCATTGGGCAGCCACGGGCCACCGGCCAGGATGGTCCCTTCCGGCGCCTGCAGCAGCCGGCGGATCAGCGAGACCAGTGCCTCGTTGCGCTTCTGCCCATCCGACGGTGACTGACGGCCTGGCTCCTCGCGGATCGGCGTGACGAAGAAGCCGGCGCCGCGCCGGGCCTCGAGATAGCCCTGCGCCACCAGCCGGTCATAGGATTCGACGGTGGTGAAGCGGCTCACTCCGAAAGCTTCGGAGAAGCTGCGGATCGACGGCAGCCTGGCGCCGGCGCGCAGGCACCGATCGTCGACCTGCCGTCGGATCGCGCCAACGATCTGGTCAACCAGCGGGCGCGGGTCTTTAGGGTCGACCTGGATTGCGATCATCGCTCGTTCAACCTCCGAAGCACCCGACTGGCCTGCTCGCGCGACCAGTACAGTTCGACCAAGAGACTGCCAAACTGTACATGTTTGTCAGCCTAATCGACAGCCAGTGTCGTCCGCATATCAACTCCGGGGACCGACCGATGAGCGCCAGCCAAGTTGCAGCACCACCGCCGGCCGACCTCGCCGCAGTGAAGGCCAAGCAGCAGGGAGCCTGGGCATCAGGCGACTACGCCGTCGTCGGCACCACGCTGCAAATCGTCGGCGAAGAATTGTGCGAGGCCCTCGACCTTCGGGCCGGACAGCGCGTGCTTGATGTCGCCGCCGGCAATGGCAACGCGACGCTGGCGGCGGCGCGGCGCTGGTGCCAGGTCGTCTCGACGGATTACGTCCCGGCCCTGCTCGACCGCGGTCGCGAGCGGGCGTTGGCCGAACGGCTCGAAGTCGAGTTTCGACAGGCCGACGCCGAGGCATTGCCCTTCGCCGACAGCGCTTTCGACGTGGTCGTCTCTACCTTCGGCGTCATGTTCACGCCCGACCAGGAGCGCGCGGCGGCCGAACTACTCCGCGTGTGCCGGGCAGGCGGCAAGATCGGCCTGGCCAACTGGACGCCGGACAGCTTCATCGGCCAGTTGTTCAGGACCATCGGCAAGCACCTACCTCCCCCGCCCGGTGTCGCCTCGCCGGCGCTCTGGGGCACTGCAGCGCGCATCGAGGCGATGTTCGGCGGGCACGCCGCATCCATCAAAATCGACAAGCGTGCCTTCGTTTTTCGGTACGCCTCGGCGCAGCACTGGCTCGATGTGTTCCGCGGCTATTACGGCCCTCTGCTGAAGGCTTTTGCCGCCCTCGACCAAAATGCAGCAACGGCCCTTGAGCGCGACGTCATCGATCTGATCGGTCGGTTCAACCGCTCAGGCGACGAAGCGATGGTGGTGCCCAGCGACTACCTTCAAATCGTCATCACCCGCTGCTGACCATGCCACCAAAAGGACAATTCAATGCGCCAGACACTCTCCATCGCCCTCGTCGGGCTGATGTCGCTGCCACTTGCTAATACGGTCGCTGCGCAAAGCCATGCGCATGCCGTCGGGCACGTCATGGTGCTGCCGACAGAACTGCGTTGGGCAGATGTCCCATCGTTGCCGCCCGGCGCTCAGATCGCCGTCATCGAAGGGCCTTTGAACGAGGCAAGGCCGATCACCGCACGTCTTCGCTTCCCGGCTGGTTACCGCCTACCGGCGCACCACCATCCAGTCATCGAGCACGTCACCGTCCTGTCCGGCACCTTTCACATGGGTGCCGGCGATCGGCTGGATCCGTCGAAAACGACCGCGCTGGGCGCCGGGGGCTTTGCCATCATGCCGCCTGGAACTCCCCACTTCGCTTGGACAAGCGAGGAAACGATCGTCCAGATTCACAGCGTCGGCCCGTGGGGTATCACATACGTCAACCCGGCCGACGATCCGCGGCGCCAGTAGGCGACCCTGCGGCTGTACTGGACACCCCCCAAATTTTGTGTCGCCGCTACATCGCCAGAACCTTCAAACCATCAACCCGGGTGAAACCTGGAAAGGACCAAGCCGTGAGTTCGATAATCGAGGTGAAGCGTTTCGAGGAACCTGACCAGCTACTCGACATGAAGGAGCGCGGCCGCATCGCTATCATCCGGATGGCCGACGGCACTGCCGGAATGCACGCGATCTTCGAGCCAGGTTGGACCTGGGAAGCCGACGAGAAGCCGCTGCTCGGCTCGCCCGATGCTTGCCCAATGCGGCACACTGGCTATTGTCTCAGCGGCAAGCTGGTCGTTCGCATGCTGAAGACAGGGATCGAGACGCGGATCTGCTCTGGTGATTTTTTCGAGATCCCGCCTGGGCATGACGCCTATGTCGAGGGCGTGGAACGCGTCGAACTAGTTCTGTTCGCTCCACCTGAACACCAGCATTGACGTCCGAAGCGTTGCGGCGCGACGGCGATGCTTGGGACCGGTCGCCTGCATTTGCCCATTCACCGTTACGTCGATCAACGACGTCGCCCATGGCAACAAGCTTAGCAGGTCTCACATAACCCCGGCAGTAAACTCCGGCCGACCCGAGGCGAGCAGCGCCCCCCGTTAGCGGCGGCGTGCCATCGAACGCCGCCGGCGCAGCCTCCGGCAGCCCATAGAGCCGCAGCGATTGTAGATCGATCAGCCTATCAAAGCCGATTACATCAACCGGAGCATAGGTATCGGATGGCCGACGCAGATGGTCTTCAGCTGAATGAAGTTCGCATCATCCATCGCCGGGCTGGTATTCCAGCCCTTGATTGAAGAGAGCACGTCGCCCCCCGATGTCCTCGCCGACATGCCCGGCACCATCGAATACGGGCAGGAATATTAGCCTTCCGGAGGCCCAGCTAGTCAGCCGATACGACAGCGCGAATTCCTCCGCTTGGCAGGTATTGAGCACCATTTGAGCCCACGGTTCGGCTCTAGCGTCACGGGCCGATCAGTCAGTGTCAGTCGGGTCAGCCCGTTGAAGCATAAAGCCGCCATGAAGGTCGCGGTGGCGATGGTGATCAGCCCCTCGACACCCACCCTGGTCGCCGACTACCCGAAGGCCGTCGTACGAACGAAGTGATTGATACGACCTGCAATCTGCTGACGCCGAGATTGACTTGGCTCGCGCGCACTTCAGAGCGAATGGTCCGTCAGGCGCACGCAAGCACGCGCGGCCCTTCTAGCTATGGCCATCGGCCTGGCCTGCAGGGCTCGGGCTCGTAGCACCCGGCTCGTCGGGTGCCACGCCAAGGACCTCGACGATGAAGCCCTCCGACACGCAATCGATGATCCTGCTCGCCGCCGCCCAGCATGGGTTGGGCTTGGCTATGGCCCCCAAGAACCTGCCGGCAGCAGCGCGCAACGCAGTGTTCCGTAGCCTGCTTAAGAACAAATTCCTGTCCGAGATCAACGCCCCGCGCGAATATATCGGCCGTGGCTGGCGGCAAGATGAGGACGGCACCTGGATCGGGGCACGCATCACCGACGAGGGGCTGCGCGCCATCGCCATTGACCCGAACGAGGCCGATGCTGGGAGCGACAGGGCGTACACGGCGGCGCCGAACGACGTGGCCGGGGAAGGCGCGCGCCGGGAGACACCGGACCTGACCGAGGGCGAGACCCAGGATGCGCTGCATCGGCTCGACCCGCTGTGGGAGCACCTGTTTCCAGCGGAGCAGGCGCGGATTGTGCGGTCGCTGGTGGAGCGGGTGGTGATTGGCCCGGCTGGCACGGACATTCGGCTGCGGCTGGACGGCCTTGGCGGCCTCGTCCGCGATCTCACCGCCATTTCGCATAGCGCGCTGATGGCGGCATGAGCAGCACAGCGCCGGATCAATTATTGAGACACGGGGATCGGGAACTGATGCTGCGACAGATCCCCGGTGCCCCAGGCTCAGTCCGTCATCCTTCGAGGATGAAGGTGACCTCCATGGTGACACGGAACTCGGATATCTTGCCGTTTGTCACGCTTGCCTTCTGCTCGACCACGTGCAGGCCGGTGATGCCGCGCAGGGTCCTACTGGCGCGCTCCAGACCTTCACGGACGGCTGCGTCGAAGCTCTGTGTCGATGCCGCCGTGATCTTCGATACGCTCGCGACTGCCATGATCGCCTCCCTTAATTGCACCGTTTCGAATCTTCCGATCCAGCAGGAGCACTATACGCAGAACCGGCGCCCGTCCGCGATAACGCCGTGCGCCGCCCGAGGGCTTAAAGGGATCATGCAGAATCATTGGATTTGACTGGAGTATCTGCCGCGATGAGCACCGCGACCACCATCACGGTCCGGGTGCCACTGGCGATCCGACACCGGCCGGGCCGAAAGACGGTCGTGACGCCGATAACCAATGGCGTGGCTTCGGTCACCACGAGAGCCGATCCGGCGTCGCTGAAGGCGTTGGCGCGGGCATTCCGGTATCAACGCATGTTCGACGAAGGGCTATACGCAAGCCTTAGCGAGATGGCGGCGGCGGAGCGGATCGAGCGCGGCTACCTGGGCAGCCTCCTCCGCCTGACCCTCCTGGCGCCCGACCTCGTAACCAACGCGCTCGACGGTCGCCACACGCCTTCGGTAGCCCTGGCCGCCCTGTTGGAACCCTTCCCCCTATGCTGGCGCGGCCAGAGCGAATTGTTCGGCAATGACGGGTCGGGAAAGTAACGGCCGCTGCCACACGGCCATTATGCGAAAGCAAAGTCCGTGGCATCTTCGCGGTGTGACAGGCCCCGTGATCGACAACCCGATTCTCAACAGCCCCTTCGCGGAACCCTCCCGCCATTGGGAGCTTGACGAAAACGGCATTCCCACCGGCACACCTGCCCCCGGCCGGCGTCGCAGCGAATTCATCGTCCCCGTCCCCCCGCCGAAGCACAAGGTGAAGACCCAGGCCACCCTCGACCTCGAGGACGAGTACGGGAAGCGCCAGCCGAACGACTACATCAACGAAATCAGGGCCAAAGTCGCCCAATGGCGCTCCCTCGGCGAACAGGGCCTGCGTCCCGTCACGCCTGTCACCGCCCGCCTCCTGCGTCACTGGCGGGAACAGGGCCGCACCCGCCCGCTCTTCTTCTGCCAAATCGAGGCGGTCGAGACCGCCATCTGGCTGACCGAAGTCGCGCCCCGCGCCGAAACAGAGCGCCTCCGCATTCTCAATTCCGAGGCCAATCCGGACCTGCTGCGCATCGCCTTCAAGCTGGCGACCGGCGCCGGCAAGACCGCCGTCATGGGCATGCTGATCGCTTGGCAGACGCTCAACGCCGCCCGCACGCGTAACTCGACCCGCTTCACCGACGCCTTCCTGATCGTCGCCCCTGGCCTGACGGTGCGCGACCGCCTGCGTGTTCTCCACCCCTCCGACCCGTCCAACATCTACACCGCCCTCGACATCGTCCCGCGGGAGCTGCGCGACGACCTCCAGCGCGCCCGGATCGTCATCACCAACTTCCACGCTCTCAAGAAGCGCGAAACGCTCGAGGCACCGAAGCTGGCAAAGGAGATCCTGGCCGGCCGCACCGGCAAGGTCGAGCGCCCAGAAACCGACGGCCAGATGGCGCAGCGCATCTGCAAGGATCTGCTTGGCCGCAAGCGCATCATCGTCATCAATGACGAAGCCCACCACTGCTATCGCCAGAAGGTCGGCGCGGCGGATGACGCCGGCGCGAAGCTCGATGCCGAAGGCAAGGCCGAGGCCAAAAAAAATAACGCCGCCGCCCGCCTCTGGATCAGCGGCATCGAGGCCCTGCAACGCGTCGTCGGCCAGCCCGTCCCGATCTACGACCTTTCCGCCACGCCCTTCTTCCTGCGCGGCTCAGGCTACCCCGAGGGCACGCTCTTCCCCTGGGTGGTCTCCGACTTCTCGCTGATCGACGCCATCGAATGCGGCATCGTGAAGGTGCCGCGCGTCCCGGTGCAGGACCTGCCAGGTGCAGACGAACCGGTCTATCGCCACGTCTATCGCTACATCCAGGAACATTCGGATGTGAAGCTGCCCAAGGCCGGCCGGGCCAAGCAGGGCAAGCCGCTCACGCCCGACCAGCTTCCCTCTCAGCTCACCGGCGCGCTCCAGGCGCTGTAT
>JBKJNV010000497.1:0-3735 GCA_046593435.1 Roseomonas sp. | reverse complement strand
ATAGCGCAGCGTCAGCGGGCTGTCCCAGAACAGCTCATCGAGCACCGCCACGTCATTGGTCGTCAGCGCCGCCTCATAACGCATGAACTGCGCGGTCACGGCGGCGACCGTCGCCTGGTCATTGATGATCACGCGAATTCTCCCCGAACCGGCGGCGCGGCGCAGATGCCCGCCGCTTCCAGCACCCGCGCGACGCGGAAGCACAGATCCTCCCGCCAGGGTGCCGCGATGATCTGCACCCCGATCGGCAACCCACCCGGCGTCCCCGCCCGCGCCGGTTCCGCCAGCGGCGCGCAGACAACCGGCAGCCCGATGCAGGAAATCGGCTGGGTGAAGACACCCAGATTCGGCCGCACCGGCATCTCCACGCCATCGATTGCAATCATCACCTGGCCGATCGGCGTGGCGGAAAACGGCGTCGCCGGTGCCAGGATCACGTCCACATCCTCGAACACCCGCGCCACGCCCTCCCGATAGGCCTGGCGCACCCGCTGCGCCTGTTGCAACCAATGCGCCGGCAGCAGCGCGCCGGCCAGGAACCGGTCCCGCGTGCCGGGGTCGAAATCGCCCGCCCGCGTGCGCAGGCTGTCCATGTGCAGGTTCGCCCCCTCGGCCATGGTGATGAGGAAAGCCGCGGCGCGGCCGAGCGCCGCATCGGGCAGGCTCACCCGCGCGCCCACGCCCAGCGCCTGGGCCACCAGCGCGACGGCCGCAAACGCCTCCGCGTGGCCGCCTTGCGCGAAATGCCCGTCCGCCACCGCGATGCGCAGCCCGCCCAGCCCGACATCCAGCTTCGGCAGCACCGGCGCGAGGCCGCCCCAGGCCTGCGCGGGGTCCGCCGCATCCTCGCCCTGCAGCACGTCATAGGCCAACGCGAGGTCGCCCAGCGTGCGCGCAAACGGCCCCAAATGGTCGAAGGAGGCGGCGAACAACGTGCTCCCCGTCCGCGACAGCCGCCCATAGGTGGGCTTCAGCCCAAAAATGCCGCACAGCGAGGCCGGCACCCGGATGGACCCATTGGTGTCCGACCCCAGCGTGATCGGCACCATCCCGCCGGCCACCGCCGCCGCCGAGCCGCCCGAGGAGCCGCCGGCGATGCGGCTCAGATCATGCGGATTATGCGCCGGGCCGTCATGCGCGTTCTCGGTGGTGAAGCCATAGGCATATTCATCCATGTTCAGCGCGCCGCAGACCACCGCGCCCGCACCGCGCAGCCGCCGCACCAGGAAGGCGTCCTGCGTCGCCGGTGCGCGTTCGCGGTCGATCCTGGACCCCGCGACGGTGACGACGCCGCCGAGGTCAAACAGGTTCTTCACCGCCACCGGCACGCCCGCGAGCGGCCCGGGGTCGCGCCCGGCGGCGATGGCGGCATCGACCGCCGCCGCCTCGGCCCTGGCGCGGTCTGCGGTGATGGTGGTGAAGGCGTTGAGTGCCGGGTTGCGCGCGGCAATGGTGGCGAGCGCGGCCTCGGTGACCGCGGCGGCGGTGGTCGCCCCGGCGCGGACGGCGCGGGCGATCTCGGTCGCGGGCGTCACGCCCGGCGCCCGGCGATGAAGACGGGTGCGGCCTCTGTCTCGCGCGGCAGGGCGCGTGCCTCGATCAGGGCGGCCATGCGGGCGGCGAGACGCAGATTCTGCACCACACCGGGCAGGTGCGCCGCATCGATCGGCAGGCGGACCAGGCGCGACATTTCCCGCGCATAGGCCTCGGCATCGAAATCAGGAGGGGTCATGGGGTGGCTCCGGGGTGGCTTGCCCAAGACTTAGCAATGGCCGTGCCGAAGAAAGCGGCAGGGGCGCTGCCCCTGCAACCCCGCCGGGGAGGCGACGGCCTCCCCGGACCCCGCGTCAGGTGTAGTGATAGCGGCACAGGACGATGTCGATGCGCTGATCTTCGCCGGGTTCGCCCGCGACGCGATAGACGAGGCGATGCTCGCCAGTGATGCGCCGGGACCACCAGCCGGAGAGGTCGCCCTTCAAGGGTTCCGGCTTACCGAGGCCCTTGAAGGGGGATCGGCGGGCGTCTTCGATCAGGGCGTTCAGGCGCAGGAGCACGTCGCGGTCGGTTGCGACTCAATGCCGGTAGTGGGCCCAACCCTTCGCAGTAAATGCGGACCTTCACCGGTTGGCGGGGTCGACCAGGGTATGTTCGGCCACATCACCGGCCTCCGCTTCGCGGATACTCTGGAGAAGCCGAGCAGCATTCACTGGATTGCTCAAGAGGTTGACGGTTTCCTGCCAGCCGGCGAATTCCTTCTCGGACAGGACCACGACATTGCCCTTGCCCCCCTGCCGAATGACCAACAACGGCGCGCGACTCTCCGCCGTCTCATCCATGTAGCGAGCGAGGTTGTCGCGAAATTGAGTGTAGCTGACATGGGCCATGGCAGGCGCTCCAACACGACCGTATTTATGTACGCTACTGCCGAATGTGACAGCAGGTTTGCCTATCCGCAGCACCCAGTCTTGTCACCCGCCGCCTGAATCGGTGGACATGGAACGGTTCCGAACGAGCAATAGACACAGCAATCGCCGGGTTTTGGGCGCAGCAGAGTCCTGCACCCGGTGCACTCATAGAAAAACTGACACGCGTTGGTTGGCATCGTCTCCATCTTGGCCGTGCCGCATGACGGACAGGTGATGGTTGATTCCGCGATCACTTGAGCCGTCATGTTTAGGCATACCCCAGAAGGAGGAAAAACAAGCCAACAAGTAATCCGATGAGCGTTCCGCCACGAACAGCGGGGCGAGGACAAGACACACCCGGAGTGCAAGCCGCACGACGCTGCTGGCGCCAAAAAAGCGCGGCCCCTGCGGCGAGGCATATCGAGCCCACGATCAGTAGGGCTGCCCGATGGGGGGCTGCCAGAAATGCAACGCCAGTAAGCCACGCGGTGCCGAAACCCGCCGTTGCCAACAAGAATGGCAAACCACAGCACGACGCAACCCCGAAGGCGGCCGCCAAGCCGCTCAGTGTCAGAAGCAGGCCCCCTGTTCCTGCAACGCGGGATGTTTCGTTTGTCAATGTGTCGGCCATGATCGCCTCCTGGCGTGGTATGGTTCGACGTCCTACAGTCTGTAGTCGCTACAGACGCAAGCGGTTTTTCAAGGGCCTTCATTATGGCGCGGGCCGGGATGGCTATAGGCGAGTTTTCGCGGCGGACGGGCGGGACCATCGAAACGATCCGCTACTATGAACGCATTGGCCTTTTGCCGGTTCCAGATCGCGCCGGACGTTATCGTCGCTACGGATCGACAGACGTTCGGCGGCTCGTGTTCATCCGTCGTTCGCGTGAACTGGGCTTTACGCTCGATGAAGTGCGGGCATTGCTCCGACTGTCCGAAGCCGCTGACGGAACCAACTGCGCCGAAGTGCGCGAACTCGCGGCTCGTCATCTCGCGGCGGTCAAAACGAAGCTTGCCGACCTCTGGGCAATGGAGCGGACGTTGGTCGAAGCAATGCGCCGCTGCGATGCGGGCGAGGTGCCGGGATGCCCGCTGATCGACTCCCTGTCGGCGGGCGCGTGAATCGCGTTTGTCCCACATCGGAGTTTCAATAGCGCAAGTTGAATAGCCCCGATTTGGATTGAAGGTAAGACAATTTTCCTATATCATGGGTGCTTGTTTAAGGAGCGCCCCTTCGATGCCTACCCCCACCCCTCCCCTCTCCGACGCCGCCTGGGCCGCTCTCCTCCCCCACATCCACCGCACCCCCCCCCCCCCCCCGCCCCCCCCC
>JBKJNV010000385.1:0-6827 GCA_046593435.1 Roseomonas sp. | reverse complement strand
CACGCCGACGATGGGGCGGCGCGGGTTCGACAGCTCATAGACCAGGCGCGTGAGGTCGTATTCGAGGAAGCGTTCGCGCTCGGGCTGGAAGAAGGGGATGTTGCGCTCATCATCGAGCAGGTTGGTCCCGGCCAGGCCGAAATAGACCTGCTCGCCGGACTGGTCGATGGGCACGCCCTGCAGGCCGTAGGCGAGCGCACGGTCCTCGGTCTCCGAGAAGGGTTCCGGGTCGTGGAATTCGAGCCGGATGCGCCCGTTGGACAGGGAGGCGTATTCCTCGAGCATGGCGCGCACGCGCTCGGCATAGGCGCCGTAGATCGGGACGGTCGCGCCCAGGCGGCGGGCGTAATACAGGCGCAGCGTGATCGGTTCGGACAGGCCGGCGAGGATGGAGCGCGTGCCGGTTGCCAGCGTGTAGAGGCGCTGCTGCGTGAGGTCGATGCGCGCACGCGGCAGCAGCCTATCGGCCAGCAGGTTCACGCCGATGGCAAGCGCCAGGGCCGCGATGACGCCGAGGGTGGAGAAGGCCAGGCGCTTCCGCGCGGGGGTGGTGGTTGTGCTCATCATCAGTCGGCCTTGCGGTGGTCGAGCACGACCGCGTTGAGGAAGAGGAAGAACAGGATGAAGGAGGCGAAATAGACGATGTCGCGGAGTGCGATGATCCCCCGCGCGAAGCCGTTGAAGCGTTCCGTCAGCGACAGACCGCGCGCGATCTCGGCCAGCAGCGGCACGCGCTGGGAGAGGAAATCGGTCACGATCGGGCTGCCGGCGGCGGCGAAGACGAAGCAGACGGCGACTGCGAGGACGAAGGCGATGACCTGGTTCTTCGTCGCGGCCGAGAGAGCGGCGCCGATCGCGAGGTAGGCGCCGGCCATCAGAAGGCAGCCGGCGTAGCCCGCGAGGGCCACACCATTATCCGGATTGCCGAGCAGGTTGATCGTGACCCAGAGCGGGAAGGTCAAAGCCAGCGCCACCGCGCAGAAGGCCCAGGCGGCGAGGAACTTCCCCACCACCGCCTGCCATAGCGTGATGGGCAGGGTGAGCAGCAGCTCGATGGTGCCCAGGCGGCGTTCCTCGGCCCAGAGGCGCATCGTGAGCGCGGGGACGAGGAACAGGAAGAGCCAGGGGACGAAGTTGAAGAAGGGCTGCAGATCCGCCTGCCCGCGCGCGAAGAAGCCGCCCATCGTGAAGGTCAGCGCGCCCGAGAGCACCAGGAAGATGACGATGAACACATAGGCCACGGGGGTGGCGAAGTAGCCGGCGAGTTCGCGCCGGGCGACGATCAGCGTGGGTCCCATCTCAGGCGGCCTCTCGCGGGGCGAGGGTGAGGTCGCGGAACACCTGGTCCAACGTCTGGCCGGGGCGGGTGAGCGCGGCGGGCGGACTGTCCGCCAGGACGCGCCCACGGGCGATGATGATGGCGCGCGTGCAGACCGCGGCCACCTCCTCAAGGATATGGGTCGAGATGATGATGGCCTTGTCGGGCGCCATGCGCTGGATCAGGTCACGCACCTCGGCCTTCTGGTTGGGGTCGAGGCCGTCGGTCGGCTCATCGAGCACCAGGACCGGCGGGTCGTGCAGCAGCGCCTGGGCGAGGCCGACGCGGCGCTTGAAGCCCTTCGACAGTGTCTCGATGGGTTGCAGCCGCACACCTTCGAGCTGCGTCTGGCCCATGGCGATGGCGAGCTTTTCTTCCAGCTTGCGCCCCGAAAAGCCGCGGATGCGGCCGCAGAAGGCCAGGAAGTCGGTGACCGTCATTTCCGGGTAGGTGGGCGCGCCCTCGGGCAGGAAGCCCATGGCGCGCTTGGCCTGGACGGGGTGCGTGCCGATGTCGAAGCCGGCGATGCGCGCGGTGCCGGAGGTGGGTGTGACGAAGCCCGCCAGCATTTTCATGGTGGTGGATTTGCCGGCGCCATTGGGGCCGAGGAAGCCCAGCACCTCGCCCTTGGCGACGGTGAAGGAGACATCGTCCACGGCGGTGAAGGCGCCGAAGCGACGGGTCAGGCGCTCGATCTCGATCAGAGCCGGCAAGGGCGGGTGTCTCCCTCAGATATGCGTGCGGTGCAGGGTTTGGACGGGGATTGATGCGGATGCAAGGGCTTGCCTGCCTCGCTCACCGGGCGCCACCTTTGGCGGCGTCGCTACGCGGAACTGAAAGCTGCGGCCATCCGGGTGCTGTTTGTGCCCTCAGTGCCGGTCGCAGCCCTGGGCCACCTGGCCACGCCGGACGATCGGCTGCGTCCATTCGGCCATGCAGCCCGCCATGCGCACGGGGCGGGGTTCCGTCGCTCAGACCAGCTTCGCCTCGAAGGGGGGGAGGTAGTCCGGCGCCTCGAACTCGATGACCCACAGGTCCGGGTCGCGTTCGACCTGGCGGGCGATATAGGCATCCGCCTCGCGTTCGGGGATCGGCGCCGGGCCGGTGCCGCGCATCCAGATGAGGCGGCCCTCGCCATCGCGCGCCTGGGCCAGCACCACCACGCCCTGCCGCCCGAGCAGGGCACAGAGCACGCCGCCGGCATCGGCATCGCCCTTGCGGATGATGGTCGCGGGACGCCCGGCGATGTCCGACATGCGGGTCGCCATGGAGACCCAGAGCCCAGCCTTCACGCGCGCTTCCATACCCCGGCACATGCGCGCCGCGGTGCTGCGGCGCAAGCCCCCTTGCCCGGAACGGTATGGCGCGCGAGATAGCCGCAACGAGAGAGTGGGGATCGGGGCCGATGGCCGAGAAGAAGCTTACCGACGGCCAGCGCGCCTATGAGGCGAAGCGCGCCGCGAAGGCGGGGATGAGCCTGGATAAGTGGATGGCCGGCAAGGAAAAGCGCGAACGCGTGGAGGCCGAGGCTGCCGCCAAGCTGGTCCGCGAAGCCACCGAGGAGGTGAAGCCCAAGAAGACGGGCTTCTTCTCGCGCCTAATGGAGAAGGCCACCAAGCCATTGTAGCGGCATCTTCCCTCTGATATTGTTCCTGTAGCAGAACGGATGGGGGGAAGTGTCATGAACATCAGGCTGATCGGCCGGCGACGTGCACTTTTGGCGGGGGCAACGCTGCTCGCGGCGCCGGCTTTGGGCCAAGCCACAAGCCGGGACACTCTGATCGAGCGCCTGAATGCTCTTGGGGTGCGTTTCTCTGGCCAACCTCTGACAGTCGAAACGCTGCCCCGTCTCACCAGCATCGTCATTTCAGGGCCGCAGGCCCTCCAGGTGACCGATGCCGATATGGCGCTATTCATCGAAGTACCGCAGCTACGAGACCTCAACTTAAGTGGATTGCCCTTGGTGACCCCGGGCGGCTTCGCGCATCTGGCGCGGCTGACGGGACTTCGTACTCTCACTCTCGCCAATGCCCAGGTTGACGCTGCGCGGATCAGCGCACTTGCGGGCATCCCGGCGCTGGTCGATCTGCATCTGGCCGGCAACGCTGGCCTGACCGATGCGGCCATGCCGGGGATAGGCGCGATGCAGACGCTGGTCTCGCTGAGCATTGCGCGCACCTCTGTGACGGATACCGGCATGGCTTCGCTCGCGGCTCATCCGCGCTTGTCGTCGCTTTCCCTCGGCGCGCTTCGCGGCGTGACCGATGCCGGTATGGCCCATGTCGGCAGCATACCGCGTCTGCTGATGGTTGATCTGCAGGGCACGGGTCTCACGGGGCCTGGTCTTGCCGCCTTGGCCTCGGCGTCGATGCTGACCTCGCTCACGCTCACACAGACCGCGATCGATGATGCAGCCATGCCGCACATCGCGCGATTGGCGGCGCTGCGGACGCTGAACCTCGCAGGGGTGAGGATTGGCGATGCCGGCCTCGCTGCGCTGGCCCCTCTCGTCGAGCTGACACAATTGGAACTGAACGGGACACGCATCACCGATGCCGGGCTCGCGACAGTGCCACGGCTGGCCAAGCTGCAAAGGCTCTACATGAACCAGACCGCCCTGACCGATGCCGGGATGCCAGCACTGGTAGGGCCGCCGCTCCAAATGCTGGCCGTTTCGCAGACCCAGGTCGGTGATCCTGGCCTTTTGGTGCTGGCAAGCATCGCCACGCTGACCTCCATCATCGCCGGGCGCAGCCGCGTGACCGCGGAGGGCGTGGCGGCTGCATTGGCGGTCCCGGGCCGCCACGCGTCGCTGCGCATCCAGATCTGACGCCGCTCACAGCATCCGCAGCAGGGTGCCGTCGCGCCGGATGGCGTGGTGAAAAATGGCCCCACCGATATGGGCGGCGAGCAGGGCCGCGGTGAGGTAGCCGCCGATGGTGTGGATGGTGCCGAGGATTTTCCCCGCCGTCTCGTTCGCGTCCATGAATTTTGGCAGGTCGAACAGGAAGAGATAGGCCGTCGCACCCTGCATCGGGAAGCCCCAGGCATTGGTGGCCATGAAGCCCATCAGCGGCTGGATGATCAGCATGGCATACAGCGCGTGGTGCACCGCCGACGAGACGCGGCGCATCAGCGCGGGCATGTGGGCCGGGCTCGCCGGTGGCGAGCTCATCCGGCGCCAGATCAGGCGCAGGATGGCCACGAACAGGATGGTCAGCCCGGCGGATTCATGGATGGCGTAGCCCACGTATTTGTAGAATTTCTCGTCCTGCTCGGTGATGTACTTCAGCAGGAAGCCGGCCGGCAGTGCCACCGCCATCAGCAGCACCGTGATCCAGTGGAACAGCTTCGCGATGGTGTTGTACTGGCCGTCTGGGTGCAGCGCGTCGGTTCCGCGCACCGGGGTGACCATGCTGGTATCCATGCTCGCTCTCCTTCGCTGGGCGGACGCAGAGCAGTATGGCATAGGCTGGCGAAATGATCGCGGCCCATGCGGATTGGAGCACAGATCCGCGCAAGCGGTGGATGACCGTCGCACGCCGCGCACCGGGGGGCTGGAGCGCCACGGCGCCGCGCCTGGTGGGAGACCCGGGCGCCATGGTGTCGGGGCTGCTCGGGGACGGGGTGCCGGTGGCACTCGGGCTGGATGTGCCGCTGGGCGTGCCGCGCGACTATGCGGCGCTCGCGGGTATCGCAGATTTCCCTGCCTTCCTGCGTGGCCTTGCCGGGCAGGCAGCCTTCTTCGCGGTGAACGAGGCGCTGGACACCGTGGCGGTGGCGCGGCCCTTCTACCCGCAGCGGGGCGTGCGGGGGATGACGCGGGCGGCCCATGCGGCGGCCCTGGGGCTTGCCGATGCCCGGGGGCTCAGCCGCTGGTGCGACCGCGCGACGGCGGAGCGCCCGGCCGGCGCGCCGGTGTTTTGGACGCTGGGGGCCAACCAATCCGGCAAGGCCGCGATCGCCGCCTGGCGCGATTGGCTGGCCCCGGCGCTGGCGGAGGGCGCGCCGATCCGCCTCTGGCCTTTCGAAGGCGGTTTGCACGCGCTGCTCGCCCCGGGCCGGGCCGTGCTGGCGGAGGTTTATCCGGCGGAGGCACTTCGGCATTGCGGACTGCGCATGGGCGGCAGCAAGCGCGTGCAGGCCGACCGTGCGGCGCTGGCCGAATCGCTGCTGGCCACGATGGCGGCACGTGGCGTGACAGGCGATGCGGCGTTGGTCGCGGCCGTGCGCGATGGTTTTGGGCGCGACGCCGCCGGCGAGGACCGCTTCGACTCGCTGATCGGCCTGCTGGGCCTGATCGGCGTGCTGGACGGCGCCCGCCCCGACTTCATCCCCGACGACCCGGCGATCAGGGCCGTGGAGGGCTGGGTGCTCGGCCAGTCGGCGCTGCCGCGCCTGGGGTAACGGGGCCTCGCTTTGCCGCGCGAGGCCGGAAGGGGCAGAGTGGGGCGAACAAAACCGTGGAACCGCACACATGCATATCGGCCGCTTCCCCCGCATCCGCCTGGGCCACTCCAACACGCCGCTGGAGTTCATGCCGCGCCTGACCGCCGCCCTGGGCGGGCCGGACCTCTGGATCAAGCGCGACGACTGCACCGGGCTTGCCACTGGCGGCAACAAGACCCGCAAGCTGGAATTCCTGATGGCCGAGGCGGTGGCGCAAGGCGCCGACACCGTGCTGACCCAGGGTGCGGTGCAGTCCAACCATGCGCGGCAGACGGCGGCGGCCGCGGCCAAGCTCGGCATGAGCTGCGAATTGCTGTTCGAGAACCGCGTCCAGGATGCGGATGCCAACTACATGACCGGCGGCAATGTCTTCCTCGACACGCTGTACCGCGCCAAGTCCCGCCAGTATCCGGGCGGCACGGACATGAACGCCGCACTCGCCCAGGTGGCCGAGGAACTCACCCAGTCCGGCAAGAAGGTCTACGTCATCCCTGGCGGCGGCTCGAATCCGGTAGGCGCGCTGGGCTATGTGCTGTGCGCCACCGAGATTGCGCAGCAGGCCAATGAGATGGGGCTGCGGGTGGATCGCGTGGTGCATGCAACGGGGTCGGCGGGGACGCAGGCCGGGCTGGTGGCGGGGTTCGCTGGCTTCCGTTCAGGCATTCCGGTGCATGGTTTTGGGGTGCGCCAGCCCAGGGAGATCCAGGAGACGAACGTCTTCAAGCTCACCGAGAAGGTCTGCGACCTGCTGGGCATCCCCGGCGCCGTCACCCGCGCCGATGTCGTGGCCGACTGCAATTACGTGGGTGCGGGCTATGGCATCCCCACGCCGGGCATGATCGAGGCGGTGCGCCTGGTGGCGGAGACCGAGGCGGTGCTGCTGGACCCGGTCTATTCGGGCAAGGGCATGGCCGGGCTGATCGATTATTGCCGGCGCGGGGTGTGGAAGAAGGGCGAAAACATCGTCTTCCTGCACACCGGCGGGCAGGCGGGGCTGTTCGCGTATCAGGGCGTGTTCGACGCGGCGTAGGTGGCGACTGAAGCGCCGGCCGCCGCCTCC
>JBKJNV010000289.1:0-5749 GCA_046593435.1 Roseomonas sp. | reverse complement strand
GACGATACGACTGGCCGCCGAGAAAGCGGGCGATACGGTGACGCTTGCGGCGCTCAACCGCGCGCTGGTGGACTTCACCTTCGCCGACGACCAGAGCGGGGCCAAGTGCCCGATCGGGTCGCATCTGCGTCGCGCCAACACGCGCGACATGCTGGACCCGCATCTGACGAGTGCGGACAAGAAGGAACGCACCGGGTCGGTGCTGAACAACCGCCGGCGCATGCTGCGGCGAGGGCTGCCCTATGGGACGCATGCCGAAGGCGCGGGTGACAGCGGCGAGCATGGCATCGTGCTGCTGGCCACTTGCGCGAACCTGTTCCGGCAATTCGAATTCGTGCAGCAGCAATGGATGCAGTACGGGCTGGATTTCAACGCCGGCAATGACACCTGCCCGATCGTGGGCAACCGTCTGGGTGATGCGAAATTCGTTATCCCCGCCGACCCGGCCTCGGGCAAGCCGCCCTTCTTCTGCGGGGGCCTGCCGCAATTCGTGGAGACGCGCGGGGGCGAGTATTTCTTCACCCCGAGCATGACTGCGCTGCGGATGATCGCGACCGGCGTGGTGGACCCGACTTGAGGCTGTTCCAGACGCTGCGTATCCGTCTCGCGCTGCTGGGCGGGGCGATGCGGGGCATCGCCGCACTTGCCCTGCCGCTGCTGCGTGCGCTGCCCGCATCCGACCGTGGCGCACGGATCGGGGCAATCTTCGCAGCCACCGATGGGCAGCGCCATGTATTCGCGCTCATGCGTGGGCTGTGGCCGAACCTGGTGCTCTCGCGGCGCCTGATCACCGCCTATGAGAACACCGGCACCGCCATCGTCACGCGCCAGCGCGATGTGGTGGAGGTGCTGGACCGGGAGGCGGATTTCGCCGTGGTGTATGAGCCGCGGATGCGCCGGATCACCGCGGGCGAGAACTTCTTTCTCGGCATGCAGGACAGTGCCGAATACACGCGCGATGTATCCAACATGCGCCTGGCCGTCCGCCGCGGCGATGTGGCGGAGCGGCTGGTGCCCTTCGTGGCTGGGCAAGCCGGAGCCATCGTCGCGGCGAGTGGCGGCACGTTGGATGTGCCGGCATCCCTCACTTTGCCGATCGCGGCGCGGATCGTGGGCAGCTATTTCGGTACGCCGGGGCCTTCGGAGGGCGCACTGATCGAGCAGACGTCGATCATGTTCTGGTGGCTGTTCGCCGACCTCGGGGCCGACCCCGCAGTGGAGGCGCGTGCCGTGGTGGCCGCGGCCGATTGCCGCGCCATGCTGGAGGCCGCCATTGCCGCGCGGCACGCGAACCCGACCGAGGATGATGACATCCTCAACCGCTGCCTTGCGCTGCAGGCAAGCGGGACGCCGGGGATGAGCGATGGCGCGATCCGCGACAATTTCATCGGGCTGCTGATCGGGCTGGTGCCGACCTTGTCCAAGGCGGCGGTGCAGGCGCTGGCGGTCCTGCTGGACCAGCCGGCCGCCCTTGCCGGCGCCCACGCCGCAGCGCGCGCCGGTGACGACGCCTCCCTGGCCGCGCATGTGTTCGAGGCGCTACGCTTCGACCCGGTGAACCCGGTGATCTATCGGCGTGCCGTGCGCGACTGCGCCATTGCGCGCGGCACGCTGCGCGCCCGCACCATCCCCGCCGGCACCATGGTTCTGGCCGCGAACCTGTCGGCCATGTTCGACCCGATGGCGCTGGATAGCCCGGACAGCTTCCGTACGGATCGGCCCTGGGGCGACTACATGCTGTGGGGCTACGGGATGCACCAGTGCTTTGGCGCGCAGATCAACCGCGCGGTGATCCCGGCCATGCTCAAGCCGCTGCTGCGGCAGATGAAGCTGCGCCGGGCGACCGGCACGGCGGGCCAGGTGGACCGCGCCGGCACGCCGTTTCCTGCCCATTTCACGGTGTGGTTCGACCAGGGCTGAAGCGGCGCGTCCTGCGCCCGTGACCGCCTTGACGCTGCCGCGCATTGGCCGCAGCGTCAGCCTCAAGCAGGGGATGCACCCCGACGGAGGAACGGCTTGCCGCGCATCGGCCCTGGGTCATCGCCCGTGCGTCGCGATGCCGTTTTAGCGCCGCGACCCTAGGACCACGCCGCATGACCGAGCCTGCGCCGCGCACCCTGTTCAAAAAGATCTGGGACAGCCATCGCGTGCTGGATCGCGAGGACGGGCAGACGCTGCTCTATGTGGACCGGCATCTGGTGCATGACGGCTCTGCCCCCGCCTTCGAATTGCTGCGCCAGCGCGGCATCACGCCGCGGGCGCCGGAGCGCGCCTTCGCCACGCCCGATCACTACGTGCCCACCGACACGCGCGAGCGCGACGCCATCACCGATGAGCGCCATCGCGGCATGGTCGATGCGCTGGAGCGCAACACCGCCGCCGCCGGCATCCGCCTGTTCGGCCTGAAGGACGCGAACCAGGGCATCGTGCATGTGGTGGGCCCCGAGGCGGGGCTGAGCCTGCCGGGCATGCTGATCGTGTGCGGGGACAGCCACACCTCCACCCATGGGGCACTGGGCGCGCTCGCCTTCGGGATCGGGTCGACCGAGGTCGCGCATGTGCTGGGCAGCCAGACGCTGTGGCAGCGCCGGCCGAAGACGCTGCGCATCACCATCGACGGCACGCTTGGCGTGGGTGTCACGGCGAAGGACGTCATCCTCGCCATCATTGCGCAGATCGGCGCGGCGGGCGCGACCGGGCACGTCATCGAATACGCCGGCAGCGCCATCCGTGGCCTGTCGATGGAGGGGCGCCTGACGCTGTGCAACATGTCCATCGAGGCCGGTGGCCGGGCGGGGATGGTGGCCCCGGACGAGACCACCTACGCCTATCTCGCGGGCCGCCTTTTCGCACCCACCGGCCATGACTGGGACCGCGAGCTGGCGCGCTGGAAGCGCCTGCCCTCGGACCCCGGCGCGGTGTTCGACCGCGAGGTGACGCTGGACGGCGACGCCATCGCGCCGATGGTCACCTGGGGCAACAGCCCCGAGGATGCGCTGCCGATCACCGCCCACCTGCCCGACCCGGATGCCGAGCCTGATCCCGAGCGCCGCGCGGCCATCCGGGACGCCTTCGACTACATGGGCCTGACGGCGGGCGCGGCGCTGGAGAGCGTGAAGGTGGACCGCGTCTTCATCGGCTCCTGCACGAATGGCCGGATCGAGGATCTGCGCGCCGCGGCCGAGGTCGCGCGCGGGCGCCGCGTGGCCGAGGGCGTGGTCGCCTGGGTGGTGCCCGGCTCCGCCCCGGTGCGCCGCCAGGCCGAGGCCGAGGGGCTGGACCGCATCTTCATCGAGGCCGGGTTCGAGTGGCGGCAGGCGGGGTGTTCGATGTGCCTGGGCACGAATGGCGAGATCGCGGCGCCGGGCGAGCGCGTGGCATCGACGTCCAACCGCAATTTCCGCGGGCGGCAGGGACCGGGCGCGCGAACGCATCTGCTGAGCCCCGCGATGGCGGCGGCGGCGGCGGTGACTGGCCACCTCGCCGATGTGCGCCGCCTGATGGCGGAGGGCTGAGCGATGGAGCAGTTCATCCGCCTGGCGTCCTGCGGTGTGCCCTTTGCGCGGGCGAATATCGATACCGACCAGATCATTCCCGCGCGCTTTCTCTCCCGCCCGCGCGCGATCGATCACGGGCAGTTCCTGTTCCATGATTTGCGGGCCGCGCCGGATGGCGAGCAGCGGCCGGATTTCCCACTCAACCGACTGCATTGGCGCGATGCGCGGATTGCGCTGGGGGGGCGCAACTTCGCCTGCGGCTCCTCGCGCGAGAGCGCCGTGTGGGCCCTGTTCGACCATGGCATCCGCGCCGTGATCGCGCCCTCCTATGGCGACATCTTCGCGAATAACTGCGTGAAGAATGGCGTGCTGGCGGTGGTGCTGCCGCGCGATGCGGTGGACGCGCTGATGGCGGAAGCCGAGGCCGCGCCGGGTGCGGAGATCGAGATCGACCTGCCGGCGCAGACGGTGACGAGCGCTGCGGGGAGCTGGTCCTTCGACATCGACCCCTACGCGAAGAAAAGCCTGCTGGAGGGTCTCGACGAACTCGCCTTCACGCTGACGCATGAAAGCGACATCGCGGCCTTCGAACATCGCATGGGCCGCGACAACCGATAAACACGAGAACCGGGGAAACCGTTCCATGCATCGCCGCGTCCTGCTCGCCTCGCCCTTCCTTGCCGCGCCGATGCTGGCGCGACCCGCGCGGGCGCAGTCCGAATGGCCCAATCGCAGCATCCGCCTGATCGTGGCGTTTGCGGCGGGGGGCGCGGCGGACACCGCCGCGCGCTCCATTGCGCCCGCGCTCGCCGAGGAGCTGGGCCAATCCGTCATCATCGAGAACCGCACAGGCGGCAATGCGGTGATCGCGGCGAATGCCACGCTGGGCGCGCCGGCGGATGGCTATACCTTCCTGGTCGATGCCGCGAACCAGCTGACCAATCCGGTCCTGATCCGCGACCTGCCCTTCGACTATCGCACGGCCTTTTTTCCGATTTCACAAATCTGCTCCTTCCCGCAGGTGATCGCGGTGAAGCAGGATTTTCCGGCCCGCACGCTGGCGGAATTCATCGCCGTCGCGAAGGCGCGCCCGGCCACGGTCAGCGTCGGCACGCCGCCCGCCGCGGGCATGGGCCATCTGGCGCTCGCCGCCTTCGAGCGCGCGGCCGGCATCCGGCTGGTGCATGCGCCCTACCGTGGCGGCGCGGATGCGGCGCGCGACATCCTGGCCGCCAGCATCGACGCGGTGCTGATCACCTCATCCTCGGTGCGCGCGCCCATCCAGACCGGGCGGGCACGCGCGCTGGCGGTCACGAGCCTCGAACGGATCGCGACCATGCCGGAGACGCCGACGATCGCGGAGCAGGGGTTTCCCGGCTACGACATGAACGATTGGAACGGGCTGTTCGCCGCATCCGCGGTGCCGCGGCCGATCATCATGCGCATGGCGGCGGCGGTGGCGAAGGCAACGCGCGCGCCGTCTGTGCGGGCGCGCATGGATCCGGCCGGGGCGATCATGGTGGGCAATACGCCCGAGGAATTCGCGGTCTGGCTCGCCGGCCAGCGCGAGGTCGCGGCCGAGGTGATCCGGACGGCAGGGATCACGCTGGGCTGAGCGCCAGCCGCCGGGCCTTAATGCCCGACCTGGTCCTTCAGGGCGCCGCTCGCCTCGCCGGTCGGCTTCTGGGGGTCGGCAGGCTTTTTCGCGGCGCGCTCCGCATGGGATTCAACCTCGTCGGCCTGCTTGCCGTTGGCATCGGTACTGCGCGTGTCGATCGGCCCCTTGCGGGAGCTTCCGGGCACGTCGGGCTTTTTGGGCATGGCAGGATTTCCTCGGCTTGCAGGAATGCAAACCGCGATGTCCCCGGGTAGTTGCCCAATACCAGGGGGGCCGCGCCTGTTGCCCGGGACGATGCCTCGCGCTGCGGCGACCCGCCTGTGCGGCCTGGCTTGAGGCGGGGCGGGCTCAGCCCTCGGCGGCGCGCATCAGCTTCGGCCCCAACAGCGCGGCCGCGCCGGTCGTCACCGCAATGGCAAGCCCGTGCCAGGCCAGCACCATCGCCGCCGCGTCCAGGTGATGCGTCAGCGTCAGCCCGATATTCGTGATGCAGGCCGCCGCCAGCCCGCCGAGCAGCGCGACCCGCCCGGGGCGGATCAGCACCGCGTGGCGCCCCAGCCAGGCCATCGCGAGCGATAGCGGCAGCCCGAAGCCCAGGATGAAGGCGAGGCAGGGGAAGCTGGTGGTCAGGCGC
>JBKJNV010000001.1:0-3141 GCA_046593435.1 Roseomonas sp. | reverse complement strand
CTGGACGAAATGGCCGATGGCCATGGTGGGCTGCGCCCGCACTGGCAGGAATTGCTCGGCACCCTCGTGGGCCTCGGCTCCGACCAGCTTATCGAGCGCGCGACCATGCTCGACCGCTTCTTCGCCGAAGAAGGTGTGACCGCCCTGCTGCCCGGCCAGGGCGCCGCCACCTGGCGCTGCGATCCGGTGCCGCTGCCGATTCGCCCGGCGGAATTCGCCGCACTCGAAGCCGGGCTCGCGCAGCGCGCCACATTGCTGGATGCAACGCTCGCCGACCTCTACGGGCCACAGACGCTACTCGAACACGGCATCATCCCGCCCGCGCTGGTCTACCCGAACCCTGCCTTCCTGCGCCCCTGCCGCACCCTGCCCGTCGCGGGGCAGATGCAGCTCTACGCCGCCGACCTCATCCGCGGGCCGGACGGCGCCTGGCGCGTGCTGGCAGACCGCACCAACGCGCCGCACGGCATGGCCTATGTGCTCGAGAATCGCCGCGCGCTGTCGAAGATCATCCCCGAGATTTTCCGCGCTCGGCAACTGCGCCGCATGCGCCCCTTCTTCGAAACCTGGCAGGCGGACCTCCAGCGCATCGCCCCCGGTGCGGCCGGCAATCCGTCCCTGGTGCTGCTCAGCCCCGGTCCGCGCAGCGCCTTCTGGTTCGAGCACGTGGTCCTCGCGCGCGAGCTGTCCTGCACTCTGGTCGAGGGCGGCGACCTGACCGTGCGCGACGGCCAGGTCTTCCTCAAAACGCTCGGTGGCTTGCGCCGCGTCGATGTGGTGCTGCGCCGCCATGACGGGCGCAGCATCGACCCACTCGAACTCGATGGCGGGAATGGGCTGGCCTCTGGCATCCCGGGCCTGCTCGACGCCGCGCGCCAGGGCTCGCTCGTCGTCACCAACGCACCGGGCAGCGACCTCGCCGAATCGCCCGCCCTGGCCGCCTTCCTGCCCGAGATCGCCGCGCATTTCGGCATGGGGCCGCTGCCTTTGCCCTCCGTGCCCACGCTGTGGCTCGGCAGCCCCGGCGCCCTGGCCAAGGTGATGGAGAACCCCGCGCAATGGCTGCTCCGCCCCGCGCTCGATGGCATCGCACCGCCGGTGCCGCTGGCCGAGCTGACGCCCGCCCTGCGGGACGCGGCGCTGGCCCGCGCCGCGGCCCATCCGCGCGAATACGCCGCCTCGCTGGCGCTGCCGCCTTCGGTCGCACCCTGCATGAGTGCCACCGGGTTCGAGCCACGGCCGATCGTGCTGCGGCTGTTCCTGGTGCGCGACGGCGATGGCTGGCAGGCCATGCAGGGCGGCCTGGCGCGCGCGCTGGCCCCCGCCGACGCGCTGTCCGGCCGGCTGCCGCGCCAGGCCGTGGCCAAGGATGTGTGGATCGCCTCCGAAGACACCGGCGACATCCAGGGCCCCTCGGCCTTCGCCGTCGCCGCCCTGCCGATCCGCCGCGCCACCGGGGAGCTGCCCTCGCGCGCGGCGGATAATTTCTTCTGGTTCGGCCGCTACCTCGAACGGCTTGAAGGGGCGGCGCGGCTGCTGCGCACCACCATCATCCGCCTCGAACGCGCCTCCCTTTCGCCGCGCGAGACGGCCGAACTGCGCAGCCTCGCCGCCTGCCTCCAGGCCAGCTACCTGATCGATGAAGACGCCGCGCGCGGTGCCGGCACGCCCGCCTTCCCCCGCGCCATCCTGGGCCTGCTACGACCCGAGGCGCGCATCCCCACGCTCGCGGCTCATCTGGGCCGGATGCTGGAACTGCTCCGCGACCGCCTGACCGGGGAGATGTACGGCGCGGCGAGCCACGCCATCCGCGAAATGCAGGCCGCACTGCGCGCCATCCCGACAGGGCGCGGCGAACACCCGCGCGCGCTGGCGCAATTCTCCGAAGCGCTCGGCCGCGTGCTGGTCTTCGCGGCCATGGTCTCGGGCCTCGCCGCCGAGAACATGGTCCAGGGCGGGGGACGGTTGTTCCTCGACCTCGGGCGCCGGCTGGAACGCGCGCGCTCCATCACCTCGGAACTCGCCACGCTGCTGGATGAGCCGCTGGCCGCGACCCAGGCGGCACGGCTGGAACCCTCCCTCCGCCTCGCGCTCGAGCTGCGCGACAGCGTCATCACCTATCGCAGCCGCTACGTCACCGTGCTCCAGGCCGCCCCGGTCCTCGACCTGGTGCTCGCCGAGGAAGGCAATCCGCGCGGCCTCGCCTTTCAGCTGCTCGCGATGCGCGACAGCCTCACACGCCTGGGTGACACCGAAGGCAGCCCGCTGCTGGCCACGGTCGATACCATCCTGGCCGAGGCCCGCGCGATGGCCGCCGGCATCGCGGCCCCGCGCCAGGCCGAGGCCGCGACACGGCTGCCCCCACGGCTCGACGCACTGCACGAAAACCTGGGCGAGCTGTCCGATGCCGTCTCGCGCCGCTGGTTCGCGCTGCTTCCCGAAGCGCGCGCGGTGGGTGGCGGACTCGCAACGCCCGAGGCCGCGGCCAATACCGCCGAGGGCGCGCCGGCATGATCGCGTCGACATGATTTATCGCATGCGCCACACCACGCTGTACGCCTACTCGCGGCCCGTGGATCTCTCCGCCCATATCCTGCATCTCACGCCGCGCAGCCTGCCCGGCCAGCGCGTCATCGCGCAGTCCCTCCATCCGCTGCCCGCGCCCACGCGGCTGTCCAGCGGGATCGACCATTTCGGCAATGTCGTGACCCGGCTTTTCCTCGAAGGCTCCCACCGGGAGCTGGAGGTCGCGGCCGAGGCGACGGTCGAGGTCGGCTTCGCCCCACCGCCGGCGGCCGCGCTCACCCCCCCCTGGGAGGCTGTGGTCCGCACCGCCGCCACCGCCTGGCAGGTGGCCGAATTCACCTACCCGAGCGCGATGGCCCCGCCTGACGCCGCCGTGGGCGCCTATGCCGCATCGAGCTTCACGCCTGGCCGCCCCGTGCTCGCCGGCCTGATCGACCTCACCAGCCGCATCAAGCGGGACTTCAAGTTCCGCTCGGGTGTGACGGATATCGCCACACCGGTCTCCCGCGTGCTCGCGGAGCGCGCCGGGGTCTGCCAGGATTTTTCGCACCTGATGATCGTGGGGCTGCGCGCACTCGGGCTGCCGGCGCGCTACGTCTCGGGCTATCTGCGCAC
>JBKJNV010000441.1:0-6859 GCA_046593435.1 Roseomonas sp. | reverse complement strand
CCTGCTGGCGGCCAGCGACGACGAGGTTCCCGTTCGGCAGCACCTGCGCCACGGTCGCGGCGACGCGCAGCGTCACCGTCTCGTTCCGCGCGATCGAGCCATTGCCATCAAGGTCTGAGGTGCTGCTTGCCTCGATGAGACGGGAGGGGTCGATGCTGTTGGGCAGCAGCCGGGTCAGGCTGGACTCCAGCCCGCCGATGCGCGGCAGGCCCATCCCTTCGGCGTTGTTGCGGTTGCGCCGGGTGCGGTTCGACAAATTGGCCGTGTCCTGGATGGAGACGAGCACGGTGATCAGGTCGCCGACCTGGGCCGCGCGCTGGTCGCGCAGGAAGGTGCGGCTGCCCGGCCGCCACAGGCTGTTGGCGTCCAGCGGTGGCGGCTGCGCGGTGGGCATCGGCATCGAGACGGGGCGCCAGAGCGGGTCCGCGGTCGGGCTGGTGATGGGCGCCATGTCCGGCTCCCGCCCGAGGCGCGAGAGGCGGTCCATGGTGCCGCAGCCGGCGAGCAGCATCAGCGCAAGCAGCGGAGACAGGCGGGTCATGGCGCATTGCCCCCAAGCGAAGCGCGTTGTTGCAGCGGCATCGCGCCGGGCGTCACGCGCACCCGTCCAGGTCCGATGACCTGCCCTTCGACGATGATGCGGGAGGCGAGGTTCATCACCGGCACCACCTGGCCGAGCGCGCCGGTTTCCATCGCGCGGCCGGCGGCGGCGAGCGAGAGGCCCGGCGCGTCGAGGATGAGGGTCACCGGCTCATTGCGGCCAACCAGGCTTGGGGGAGCGAGGTCGGCGGTCATCAGTGCGACCCCCGTGCCGATGGGGCGGCGGAGCTGCTTGCCGAGCGCGTCTTCCAGACGGGATGCGGTGCCCGGACGCACCCGTTCGGCGCGCAGGCGGATGAGCTGCGCATCGGCGGCGCCCACCACCTCGCCCAACGCCATGCGGCGGGTGGCGACAACCACGGGGAGCGTGGGCAGCACGCGCCCGGCGAGGCGCGTGCGCTGGCTCGGCTGGCCTTCGGCGAGGACCACCAGCGTGGTGGCGAAGCGCTGCGTCGCGGGGTCGTAGTGGCTGCCCTCATAAGCGATCTGGACGAAGGCCTGCACCGGGACCATCGGCGGGATCAGGCCCGGAAGCTCCAGTTCGGAGTCCGGGTCCATGCCCAGGGCGAGGAGCTCGGCGCGCAGCGGCTCCATCAGCGCCTCACGCGTGATCGGGCGGCCGGGGCGCTCGACGATGACGCGTTCACCGGCCGCGAGGGGGCGCCAGGCGAGGCCATGCATGCGCGCGATGGCGGCCAGCTGCGCCGCCTCGATGATGATGCGCCGCCCCGGTGCGGGTGCGGCGCCGAGGACCGCATTGCCACGGGCGCCGGCATGGTCGAACAGGTCGGACAGGCGGATGGTCTCGCCATCGACCACGGCCATGGGCCGTGCGGCCGGGGCATCCTGCGCGATGGAAGCGGCATTGCCGGCGAACAGCAGCAGGAGAGACAGGAGCAGGGTGGGCATCAGCGGAGCCGCGTCAGGGTGGAGAGCATCTCGTCGCTCGCGGTGATGACCTTGGAATTCATCTCATAGGCGCGCTGGGCGGTGATCAGCGAGGTGATCTCCTGCACGACGTTCACGTTGGAGGTCTCGATGAAGCCCTGCATCACCTGGCCGTAGCCGGCCTGCCCCGGTGCGGCCTGCTGCGCAGCACCCGAGGATGGGGTGGCCAGGAACATGTTGCCGCCGACCGCATCCAGCCCGCCCTCATTGGCGAAGATCGCGAGCTGGACCTGTCCGACATTCGACAGCGCGGTCTGACCGTCGAGTTTGATCAGCACCTCGCCCGAGGCGTTGATGGTGACGTCGCGCGCGGTGGCGGGGATGGTGATGCCTGGCAGCACGGTGTAGCCCTCGGCCGTCACCATCTGGCCTTCCGCCGACAGGCCGAAGGTGCCGTCGCGGGTGTAGCCCGTCTCGCCCGAGGGAAGTGTGACCTGGAAATAGCCATTGCCGCGGATGGCCATGTCGAAGCGGTTTTCGGTCTGCTGCAGGTTGCCCTGCTCGGAGATGCGGTAGATGGCCGAGGTGCGCACGCCCAGGCCCACCTGCGCGCCCGATGGCAGCACCGTGCCCGCTTCGGAGGACTGCGAGCCGGCGCGGCGGATGTTCTGGTAGATCAGGTCCTGGAACTCCGCGCGGCGGCGCTTGAACCCCGTGGTCGAGAGGTTGGCGATGTTGTTGGAAATGACCTCCACATTGGTTTGCTGGGCCATCATGCCGGTGGCGGCGATGGAGAGTGAGCGCATGGGGTGTGATCCTTAGCTGCGGCGACGGAGGACGCGGTCGATGACGCTTTGCAGGCGATCATTCTCGCGTTCGGCAAACTGGGTGGCGAACTGGAATTCGCGGAGTTCGGCGGTCAGCCGCGTCATCTCCATGATGGGTCGGACATTGCTGCCCTCGACCGCGCCCTGGACCAGGGCAGGGCGCTCGATGGGTATGGGGCGTTCGGTGGTGGGGTCGAAGTTGCGGTCGCCCTCGGCCAGCAGCGCCTGCGGGTTTTCGAAGCGCACGATGCGCAACCGGCCGATCGGCCCGTTCTCGGACCGCACCGTGCCGTCGCCTAGGACTTCGATGCGGCTGTCGCCGGGGGCGACAGCGAGGGGCTGGCCCTCGGCGCCCAGCACGGCGTGGCCCTCGATATCGACGATGCGGCCCTCGCCACCGATCGAGAAGCGACCCGCGCGGGTGAAACGCTCGCCGCGCGGGGTCTCGACGGCGAAGAAGCCCTCGCCGCTGATCGCGATGTCGAGCGGGTTGCCGGTCTGCGCGATTGAGCCGTACTCCATCTCGCGCCAAGTCGCGCGGTCCTGGACATAGGCGGTGCGGCGGAGGCTGGCGGGGCCGGCCACGTCGCGCCCACGCTCCACCATCTCGGCGAAGACCATGCGCTGGGCGCGGAACCCTGGCGTGTCGGCATTGGCGACATTGTTGGCCAGCACCGCGGTGGCGCGGTTCTGCACGGTGAGGCGGGAGAGGATGACGTAGCCAGGCGTGTCCATCGATGTGCTCCGGTGGCCCGGATGCCGCCCCGGGTGCGGGGTGTGAAGCGCAAGCCGCGTGCCAGCCGCGATGCCATGCTGGCCGTGCTGGACGCGGCGTTGGATGCCCAGGGGGGGCAATTCCTGCCCGGGCGCAGCAGAAGCGGCCGGGTCAAAGCTTCCTTAAGGCTTTGCGGCGATGTTGTGCGTGTTCCATCCCGGCGCGGCGATGGTTGGGTCATGCGCAGCAGAATGCGGAGAGCGAGATGTCCGAACCGGCCGATGCGCCTGATGCTGAAGCCGTGCCTTCCAAAAGCGGCAAGAAGCGCCTGGTGTTGCTCATCGGGTTGCCGGTTGCCCTGCTCGGCATCGGCGCCGGGCTATGGTTCACGGGCATCCTGCCGGGGTTGCTCGGTCTTGGCGCGCCGGCGCCGGAGGCTGCGGCCGCCGGGGCGCCGGTCGCCGAGACCCGCGCCGCGCCGCCCACCTTCATCGACATGCCCGATATCCTGGCGAACCTGAATGCGCCGGGGCGGCGGCCGACCTTCATCAAGCTGCGCAGCAAGATCGAGGTGGCGCGTGGCGATGACGTGGCCGCGGTGCAGGCGGCGATGCCGCGCCTGGTGGACCTGTTCCAGACCTATCTGCGCGAGATGCGCCCCGATGAGCTGCGCGGTTCCGCCGGCACCCACCGCCTGCGCGAGGAGTTGATGGCGCGTGCCAATATCGCCGCGGCCCCGGCGCGGATCTCCGACGTGCTGTTCGTGGAGATCCTTGTGCAATGAGCGGCATGACGCTCTCGGAGGAAGACCTCGGCGATGTGGCGATCGATAGCGGATCGATCGGCACCGTGGACATCGGCGACCCGGGATCGGGCATCGCGCGGATCATCGGATCGGCGACGGTGTCCTATGAACGGCTGCCGATGCTGGAGATCGTGTTCGACCGCGTCGTGCGTCTGCTCTCGACCACGTTGCGTAACTTCACCTCCGACAATGTGGACGTGTCCATCGACAGCATCTCCTCGCTGCGCTTTGGGGACTACATCAATGCCGTACCGCAGCCCGCGATGCTGGCGGTGTTTGCCGCGCCGGAGTGGGACAATCACGGGCTGGTCGTGGTCGATGGGCCGTTGATCTATTCCATCGTGGATGTGCTGCTGGGCGGCAGGCGGGGGACGGCCGCCATGCGGATCGAGGGACGCGCCTTCACGACCATCGAGCGCGCCTTGATCGAACGGCTGGTCCAGGTGGTCCTCGGCGATCTGACGGATGCCTTCCAGCCGGTCTGCCCCGTGCACTTCCGCTTCGAGCGGCTCGAGGTGAATCCGCGCTTCACCGCGATCAGCCGGCCGTCGAATGCGTGCATCGTGGTGAAGCTGCGGATCGAGATGGAGGATCGCGGCGGGAGCATCGAAATGCTGCTGCCCTACGCCACGCTCGAGCCGGTGCGTGAGCTGCTGCTGCAACAATTCATGGGCGAGAAGTTCGGCCGCGACCGCATCTGGGAGACCCACCTGGCCGAACGGCTGCGCGACACGGAGGTCACGCTCGATGTTGTCCTCGCCGAACAATCCGTGCCGCTTTCCGTGCTGCTCGCGCTCAAGGTGGGCGACCGGATCGGCCTCGGCGTTGGCCCCGGCGCGCCGGTGCGCCTGCGCTGCGGCGACACAACCCTGTTCGAGGCGCAGCTCGGCCGGCGCGAGGACCGTCTCGCGATCCGTATCGAACGCGAGCTGCGCGAACCCACGACGGAGACCGCATGACCGGGCTGGAATATGCGCTGCAATGCGCCGTGCTGCTGCTGCTTGCGGCGGCGATCCCCTATGCGATACGGCTCGAACGCAGCCTCGCTGCCCTGCGCAGGGACCGTGGCGCGATGGAGGGCTCCGCGCGCGGGCTGGGCGATGCCGCGGCCGCAGCGGAGGGCACGCTGCGACGCCTGCGCGCCACCACCGATGAAGGGCTGCGCCAGATCGCCGAGCGTTGCGCAGCCGGAGAGAAGCTGCGTGACGATCTGCGCTATCTGAGCGAGCGGGCGGACAGCCTGGCCGACCGGCTGGACGGCCTGGTACGCCAGGCGCGCCCCATGGCCGCCGAGCCCGTGACACCGATCCGCGCCGAGCAGGTGGCGGCTGCCGAGCCACCGGCGCGCAGCCAGGCGGAGCGCGACCTGATCCGCGCCCTGAAGCTCGCGCGATGACGCTCCGTCCGCGGATCATGCCGGTGCTGGTGGGCGCCATGGCGCTGCTGGCGCTGCTGAAGGTGGAGACGGTCTGGCACGCGGCCCTGGGCACGGCAGGGCCGCAGGGATCAACCCCGGGGGCGACGCGGACGCCGGTGCTGAGCGTGATTGCCCCGGCCTCTGCCGCGGATCCGCCCGCCTCGCGCCCCGCCCCAGCCGCGCCGTCGTCGCCACCCGCCGCCGCGCCCACGACACCCGACCCCGCCGCCGTGGCAGAGCGCGCCGTGCTCGATGCGTTGCGCGAACGCCGCGCAGAGTTGGACCAGCGCGAACAGGCCGCCGCGGCACGGGAGGTGATGCTGGCCGCGACGGAGCGTCGCCTGCAGGCGCGCGTCGCGGAGCTCACCACCATGCGCGACCGGTTGGAGGCGCTGGAACGTGGCCGGGGCGAACGTGACGAGGCCGGCTGGCGTGGCCTTGTTCGCCTTTACGAAACCATGCGCCCGCGCGACGCCGCGGCCATCTTCGACGACCTGGAAATGCCGGTCCTGGTGCAGGTGATCGACCGCATGGGCGAACGCAAGGCAGCGCCTGTGCTTGGCGCCATGCGGCCCGAGCGGGCGCGGCAACTGACGGCCGAACTTGCGCGCCACCGGGCGCAGCGTAACCCCAACGAGTGATGCGGGCCTTGCACGCGGCAGCGGTCAGGGCGTCGGCTCCGGGCGCGGACGGTGCGCGCGGGTTCCAGGGCGCAAGCCGGTGGTGGCGCATGTGCTGGCTGTTGATTGCGGCCGGCGCGCTGACGGGCATTGCGGTGCCGACCCCCGCCCGGTCGCAGCCGGAGCCGACTGCGACTGCGGCCGCAGCGCCGCGCACGGTGACGCCGCCCCCGCCGCGGCGACCTGTGCGCCGCGCACAGCCGCCCAGGGCAGGCACGGCGGCGCCCGCGCCGCGCGCTGCCGCACCTGCGGCCGCGGCTGCGCGCGGCGCGGCACCGGCTTTGCCCGCTGGCGCGGCACCACCCCCGTCGCCAGCGGTCGCGGCGGCAGCGCAGCCGCGACCTTCCACGGCCACCGCGCCGCCTGCACGGGCGGCAGCCGGCGCGGCCCTGCCGTTGGCTCGCCCCCTCGCGCTGCTACCGGCGGCGCCGATTGCCGCGGCCTTGCCGCTTGTTGTGGCGGCACCTGCACCGGTTGCGGCGGTTGCCGCAGTGCCGCTCGCCCCGGAGCCGCCACCGCCGCCTGTGGTGCCGGCCGGCCTCGCACCGCGTATCGTGGAGCCCGGTCGCAGCATCGCGCTGCGGCTACCCGTGGCGACGGGCGTTGCGGTATTCCGCCGCGGCGGCACCATGCTTGCCGTCTTCGACGCGCCGGGCGCGCTCAATCTCCGAACGCTGCGCGATGACCCGGTCTTCGGCGGCGCGACCAGCTGGACCTTGCCCGACGGCGTGGTCCTGATGCTGCCGCTGCCCATCGGCCAGGTGCTGGAGCCGCGGCTTGAGGGTGATGCCTGGGTCTTGGAGGCGGAGCCCGAGGCCACCCGCCGCCCGGGCCAGCGCCGTCGCCCCATCATGGCCGAGGCCGAACCCGGCCCACCGGCCCGCTTGGTGATCGGCGTGGAGGGGGGCGGGCGTGTGCTCGCGATGG
>JBKJNV010000369.1:0-2538 GCA_046593435.1 Roseomonas sp. | reverse complement strand
CGTGCTTTCGAGCTGCACCGACTTGATCTCCTCATCGGTGAGCAGAACGTACTGGTCCTTCTCGTACTCGTAGCCGCGGACCAGCTGCTTGCGTTCGACCTCGCCTGTCTCGGGGTCCATTGTCTGGGTGCGGATACGGTTGCCGGTGGCCGGGTTGATGAGGTGAAAGCGGATATTGTCCGCCGTGCTCGTGGCCGGATAAAGCGAGACCGGGCACGCCACAAGCGACAGCCGCAAATGACCTTCCCACGTCGGACGCTGCGCCATTGCTCGTTCTCCGTCTGCAACCGCAAACGTAGCGCTGCGCATCAGGTTTCAACGCGGAGCGCAATTGCGTGGCCCGGCTTGGCCGCATGGACGCAGGCAAGCGCCACTCCAGGACGAGTTCACCCCCGTCCCGCGGAAATGCACCGCGCGGTTTCAGCCGGTACCGAATTCCACACGGCCCGCATCCGTGGTGACCTGGTCATCCACTGACCGCGCTCGAAGGCCTGAGTCCAGCGCCGAGAGTTGGGCGATGGGCTGCCGGTGCCAATCGCGGATAAAGCGGCGGCCCTTGTGCGAACCGATCGGGCCACATTCACAATGTCGCGCATTGTCCCAACCGGCGTAATCCATGATGGGGTAGATGCAGATGCCCCGCAGCGGCACGCCCATCAGCAGCGCGGCTTCTGCCTCGGCTGCCACATACCGCATCCATCCCACGCCATCGGGCTCCTCGGCGCCGGTCTCGCTGAGCACGACAGGCCGCCCAAACCGCATGGCGGCATCGTGGAGCAGGTCACGCAGTGGCCGGTAATGCGGGTCGCCACGGGGCACGCGGGTGTCATCCTCGCGCCACTGATTGTGCGGGTAGTAGTTCCAGCCGATGACGTCGATGGCTGACGGATCAGCGGCGAGGATCCATTCGATCGCCGCGGTCGAAGCCTGCATATAGCCCCGCGCGATGTCGCCGCGGCTGCTCTCCTTCGCATGCACCATGATCAGCGGCTCACACACGATGATCGGCTCGAAGGCACCCATGTTGCGCAGCGCCTGAACAACGGCGAGGTGGCCAAGCACAAGCTGCCATTTCAGCAGATTGCCCCGCCGCTCGTGGAAGGGGTGGAAGCCGCCCGTGGCCCCGCCCGCCCAGGCCCAGAACGCCATCTCGTTCACCGGCACCCAGCCAGCGATGTGGCTGCCTTCCTCATGCAGCATCCGCGCGGCGGCGACTGCGAAGGCTGCGAGCCGGCGCGGGAAATCGGCGCTCCAGATGTCGATGTGGTCGGGCAGGCCCCAGTGGCAGATGCCCCACACCACCGAAACGCCGGCCGCCTTCGCGGCCCTGACCTGCTGTAGTGCGGAGGTGAAATCATACACGCCGGGCACGCGCTCGATCAGATGCCAGCGCAGCGACTCACGGGCACATCGCACGCCCAGCGAGCGGATCAGCGCATGATCGAGCTGGGCCCATCGTTCGTGCCCGCTGGATGCCACGGAATCGACGCGGCCCAGATCAACGAGGCGGCGGTGCGACGCCGCCTCAAACCCGGCCCAGACGAAGCCGGTATTCACGCCCCGCGCCTATTCCGCGGCACTCACCTTCTCGGTGCTGGTCACCAACAGCCGCCGCGCCGCGGCCAGCGCCTGGCCGACCACCTGGTCCATGTTCATGTAGCGATAGGTGCCGAGACGGCCGAGGAACGTCACGTTCGGCTCCGCATCGGCCAGGGCTTCGTAGCGCTTGTACAGCGCATGGTTCGTCGGGTTCGGCACTGGGTAGTAGGGCTCGCCCTCGCCCGAGGAGCGTTCGAAGCACAGGCTCGTCATCGCGTGCTTCTGCCCCGTCATGTGCTTGAACTCGGTGCAACGCGTGTAGGGCGTGTCCATCGAGGGAAAGTTGATGGTCGCGACGGATTGAGCGAATTCCGCCGCACGGGTTTCATGCTCGAAAACGAGCGACCGGTAGGTCAGCTCCCCGTAGCGGTAGCCGAAATACAGGTCGATCGGGCCGGTGAACACGGTATGGCCGAAGGATTCGCCGCGAAGGCTCGCGTAGTCGGTCGAGGTCAGGACACTGATGTTCGGATGATCGAGCATGTTCTCGAACATGCGCGTGTAGCCATGGCGCGGCATGCACTGGTGGCGGTCGAGGAAATAGCGATCATCATCCGAGGTGCGGGTGGGTACGCGCGCCGTGACCGAGCGATCCAGCTGCGAGGGATCCACGCCCCACTGCTTGACGGTGTAGCCGCAGAACAGTTTCTCATAAAGTTCGCGCCCGACGGAGGCGATGACGAAGTCGCGCGCGCTGGCGATCTCGTCCACCGGTTCCGCGAGCGAGGCGAGGAAGGCGGCGGTCGCCGTCTCATCGCCCAGCTGCTGGTCGAAGATGCGGTTGAGCGTGGTGCGGTTGATAGGCATCGGCACAAGGCCGTGGCTGGTCTTCGACAGCACGCGATGCTCATAGGCATGCCACTGGGTGAAGCGCGACAGGTAGCGGAGCACTTCGTCGCTGTTCGTATGGAAGATGTGCGGGCCGTAGCGATGCACGAG
>JBKJNV010000135.1:0-3020 GCA_046593435.1 Roseomonas sp. | reverse complement strand
GCGGCGCTGGCCTCGCCGCCATGACGCGGGCCGAGCTGGACCGCCTGGCGCGGAGCGAGATCGAGACGCTGGGCGCGGTGATCCGCGGCGCCGGCATCGTGCTGGAATAGGCGCGGCGGCCCGCCTTAATAATGATGAAATAACGTTCGTTTTCGCAGGAGAGCGGTAAGCTTCCACCAAGGGATGCGGTTGGAGGTTCACCATGGCGAGGGAACTTATCGCGCGCGGTACGGCGCCCGCCTACAGTATCGAAGGCCTGACGCATCTGGTGCAGGAGGTGGATGCGCTGATGGCGCATCTGGCCCGGTCCGCACCAGGTGCGCTCGAGGCCTGCTTCATGGATAGCCGCAATCCGGGAACGGCGGCATCCAAGGTCGCGCCGCCGCGGGGAAGCGACACGGCGCCGGATACGCTGCGTGGCTTCATCGAGCGCGTGGCCGGGATCACGAGCAGGTTTTCCGCCCAGGGCGAGGAGAGAGCGCTGGGCGCGTTGATGCCGGTGGCCGACTACTCCTATCTCCTTGAGGTCCGCAGCTTCTTGGCCCAGCTGGTGCTGCCCGCCTCGGTGGACACCATCCTGGTGACCCAGGGCTACCATGATGGGCTCGCGTGCCTTGCACAAAGGCCGGGCCTCCTGCCAAGGGCCGCGGACAGGTTGGCGGGCTTAATGCCGGTCCTGCGTGACCGGCGCGGAGGCCGCGACTTCGCACCCGCACCACTGCCGGCTCTGGTGCCGGCGATCGCGCCCGCGCCGGAGCCGGTGCGCCTGCATCCGGCGACGGAATCCGGCTGGCGCTTCGCCGCTGTCGCACGTCGGCTGCGGCGGCGCGCCATCACCATGGTGCTGCTCACCTTGTTTTTCGCGCTGTATGTGTTTTCCGGGAAAACCCTGCAGGAGGAAGCGCAGCGGCTACAGGCGGCGCTGGGTGGGATACAGCAGCAGATCGACACCGATTTCGACCGCAATGCACCGCGCGTGAATGGAGCGCTCGACCGCGCGCCGGCGCTCAATGATCGGCTTGGGCAATTGCGGGAAGCGGGCTTTGTGTTCGACCCGACGCTGTCCTATTGCGACCAGCCTTTCCTCGATGATACCGGGATCATTCGCTATGCGCGCCCGTCACAGGAGCTGAACTGCAACCGCCTGTGGGGCGTGAACCGTGCGGTCAACCAGAGTAACCGCCAGATGCAGGCCTGGATTACGCCCGCCCTGTTGCCCGTTATCCGGTCGTTTTTCGGCCTATTCGACGTCGCTGAGACTGACATGGATACCCAGGTGCAGGAGGATGGGCGTGCCATCCGAGCCGAACAGCTTCGGCTGCGCAACCGCGTAGGGTTGCTGCGTGTTTTTCCGGAGAATGCCCGCCTGATCAGTGCGCCCGAGGCCGAAGCCTTGGCGCTTCGCCGTGCCTGCGAGACGTCCGACCGCACGAAGGCGGAGCTCCGCGCGGCGGGCGGTGGCAGTGGTCAACCCGAGCCCGTGCAACCGGTGCAGGCGCCTGATCCAGCCCAGCCCCAGCAGGATGCAACGCCGGCACCGGTCGCGACGCCGACGTCGAGCGCTGGGCTTCAACCCGGCATCGCGCCTCTTGCGCCTCGCGCAATCAGCTGCGGCTTCGGGCTTCAGCCGGCGATGTTCACCTCCATGGTATTCGAGCGCGACCGCATTCTCCAGAATGCCACCGCGCAATTCCTCCAGCTGCGCCTGGCACTGCCGATCAACGCGCAGACCGAACGGGCAAGCCCGATCCGGGTGCGCGTGGTGATCGAAGGCCTTACTCTCTATGTACTGCCGGTGTTGTTCGCCCTGCTCGGCGCCTTCGTCTCGGCGCTGCGGGAGATCAGGCGGCGGGCAGATGCCGCGATGCTGACGTTGACCGAGCACTCCCGCGTGTTGACGACGCTGGTGCTCGGCGCCTCCTTCGGGGCGGTGGTGTCGCTGCTGGCTGAAATTCTGCGGGGCGGCGGCACGGCGGCGCCCACGACAGCCGCCATCACGCTGGGCCTTTGGCCGCTCGCCTTCCTCGCCGGCTATGCGGTGAGCCACGTCTTCCGGATGCTGGATGCGGCGGTGGACCGGGTGTTCGGGCAGCGCCAGCCAGCCGACCGGCCGGCGGTCAGGGAAGTCTGACCGGCGCTAACCCGCCGCGATCAGCTTGATGCGCTTGCCCTCAACGCCGAGCGCGAGGCGGCCTGCCTTGAGGCTCAGCGCAGCCTCGCCGAACACGGTCCGCCGCCAGCCATGCAGCGCGGGGATGTCGCCCTCGCCGGTGGCGAGGCGATCCAACTCCTCGCTGTTCGCCAGCAGCTTCGGGGCGACGTCGTGTTCTTCGCTTTTCGCGGCCAGCAGCACCTTGAGCAGCGCGATCAGCGCGGGCGAGGGTGCCGGCCCGGTGCGCTCGCGTGCCGCCTCGGGCAGCGCCGCGTCGGGCAGGTTCGCGCCGATCTGGATCGCCGCCAGCAGCGTCACGCCCGACTTGCCGCGGGCGAAGCCCTCGCTGACGCCCCGCGCGCGGGACAGGGCATTGGCATCGGCCGGGACGGTGGCCGCGATCTCGAGCAGCGTCTCATCCTTCACCAGGCGCTGGCGGGGGATGTTGACGCGCTGCGCCTCGATTTCGCGCCAGGCGGTGATGGCCTGCAGCACGCCCAGGAAGCGGCGATTTTGGGTGCGGGGTTTCAGGCGCTCCCACGCGGTCTCGGGGTCCTGGCGGTAGGTGGCGGGTTCGTGCAGTGCGGCCATCTCCTCGCCCACCCAGCTGTCGCGGCCGTCGCGGGCCAGCTTGTCGCGAAGCGCGGTGTAGATGCGCCGCAGATGCGTCACATCCGCGGCCGCATAGGCGATCTGTGAGGCGGAGAGCGGGCGGGCCGACCAGTCGGAAAACCGGTGCGCCTTGTCGATCTGGGCGCCGGCGAGCGCGCGGGCAAGGGCGTCATAGCTCACCTGGTCGCCGAAGCCCGCGACCATGGCGGCCACCTGGGTGTCGCACATGGGCGTCGGCACGGCGCCATACCTGAGC
>JBKJNV010000343.1:0-2968 GCA_046593435.1 Roseomonas sp. | reverse complement strand
ACCGCAGCGCGGCGCTCCACCGGGTCGCCCCCTTCGGGCAGGAAGCGGGAGAGCACCTGCCACGATGGCAGCTTGCCCACCATCACCTGCAAGCGCGCGATCGCCTCCTGCACGGTCCACAGGCTGCGGTGCTTGGGGCGATAGGGCCGGCGCGCCATCGCACGTCGCCGCGCGCCCACATAGGCCTGCAAAAGTGCGGGCAGGTCTGCCACCACACCCGACCGGTCGAAGGTGGAAAACTGCTCCGGCGCGCCGCGGGCAAACACGTCATGCCCAAGCCAGGGGCGCCGGCCCAGCCACAGCGCCGCCCGGCGCATCGCCTCCAGCGCAGCGAGGCGTTCGGTCAGCCGCGCGATCTGCGCCTCGGCATCCTCCACCTCGCCCGCCACCTCCTCGGGCGGCAGCAGCAGGCGCGATTTCAGCCACGCGAGCCAGGCCGCCATCACCAGCCAATCTGCCGCCAGCTCGAGGCGCACCTCCTCGCGCTCGATGACCGCCAGGTACTGGTCCACCAGGGCCAGGATCGAGATGCGCGCGATATCCACCTTCTGCGCCCGCGCGAGTTCCAGCAGCAGGTCGAGCGGCCCCTCGAACCCGTCCAGCCGCAGGGTCAGGCTCTCACTCATTGCCCGTCATCCGCAGCACCAGGCGCAGCACCGGCCAGACGATGTTCGCGACGAACCAGCTCATCGGCTGCCAGGCCGGGATCAGCTGCGGCAGAATGAACAGCCCCACCAGCACGATCAGGATGCCATAGCGCTCCAGCCCAGCCACCGCGACGGCCGCCCTGTAGGGCAGCAGCCCCACCAGGATGCGCCCGCCATCAAGGGGGGGAAGCGGCATCAGGTTGAACAGCCCGAGCACCAGGTTCGACAGCACCGACAGGGCGCAAAACCGCACCAGCCATTCGGCCACCATCTCGCCGGTCGCGGGCTCGGCCGCCAGCACCCCATGCACCGCGAAGCCCGCCAGCAAGGCCAGGCCAAAATTCATCGCCGGACCCGCGCCCGCCACCAGCATCATGTCCCGGCGCGGATGCCGCAGCCGCGCGAAATCCACCGGCACCGGCTTCGCCCAGCCGAACATCGCCTGCACGCTGCCGATGGTGAGCAACTGCCCCACCACCATCACGCCCGGGACCAGCAGCGTGCCGATGGGGTCCACATGGCGCAGCGGGTTGAGGCTGATCCGCCCCATCCGCTCCGCCGTGTCATCGCCCAGCGCGCGCGCGGCATAGCCATGCGCCGCCTCATGCAAGGTGATGGCCAAGACCACCGCCAGCACGGCGGCGACAAGTTCCGGCAGCCAATCTGGCATCAGGCCGCGTCCCGCCCCGTGGCCGTCGGGTCCGGCCCGGCCGCCCCGGCGACCACCGCCCCGCCCGCAAACCACTCCCGCCGCGCGATGGCGCGCGCCGCGTCCAGCCGCGCGCGCGTCGCATCGCTCAGCGCCGGCGTCGCGCGCAGCAGCGCCGCACTCTCCTCCAGACGGCCACTACAATGCAGCACCAGGTCACAGCCCGCACGGATCACGGCACCGGCCAGATCATTCGATGCCCCCGCAAGCGCACCCATCGCCACATCATCGGACACCAGCACACCCTCAAAACCCACCTGCCCGCGGATCACCTGGCCGATAATCCGCGCCGACAAGGTCGCGGGCCAATCCGCATCCCAGGCCGGATACAGCACATGCGCCGTCATCGCCCAAACACCAGCCCCACCATCATTGGCGCAGGCAACACGAAACGGATGCAAATCCGCACCCAGCGCCGCCACATCCGCATCCACGCGGGGCAACTCATGATGGCTGTCCGCCAGCGCGCGCCCGTGGCCGGGAACATGCTTGATCACCGGCGTCACCCCCGCCGCCAGCAAGCCCTCCACCATCGCCAGGCCCAGCCGCGCCACCTCGCGCGGATCCTCCCCGAAAGACCGATCCCCGATCACATCATGCGCACCCGACACCCGCACATCCAGCACCGGCGCACACACCACATCTAACCCCGCCGCGCGACACACTCCCCCCATCGCACGCGCAGACTCCCGCACCGCCGCCGCCGGCCCGCCCCCGAACGCAGCGGCCGGGGGAAACGCCGGCCAATGCGGCGGCCGCAACCGCGCCACACGACCGCCCTCCTGGTCCACCAACACAGGCGCCGACTCGCCCAACACATCCCGCACCGCACCCACCAGCGCCGCCACCTGCGCCGGATCAACCACATTGCGGCGAAACAGGATCACGCCCAGCGGCCGCAACGCACGCAGCATCGCGCACTCATCCAAGGTGAGCACAGGACCGGACAGGCCAATGACGGCAGCGCGGGTCAAGGAAGCAAGGCCAAGGGCTCCGCCCCTGGACCCCGCCAGGGAACTGAAGTCCCCTGGACACCACTTTTGTTGGTGCCGAGTTCGGGGGTGGTTTGCGCCTCGCCAGAGGCGTGCCGGGTTGGGGAGGGGGCGCGCGGAAGTCCCTGCGTCACAGGCACTCCTGCGATGCGCCCCCTCCCCAACCCGGCCCATTCAGCAAGCACATCGCTCCCAAAGCCCCGGACCACAAAGGCGGGTCCAGGGGCCTCCAGGCTCCTGGCGGGGGTCGAGGGGGCAGAGCCCCTCGCCTTGCTCCCTCCCCGCACCACCGCCCTCAGGGCCGGAGCACGGTGCAGTTGCCGCCTTTGCTGCGGAGCGCTTCGCAGAAGCTGCGCGCGGCGTCCGCGTCGGCGAACATCCCCGTGCGCAGGCGGAACAGGGGTGTTTGGCCTTCCCGTTCGAAGCGGGCGACGGAGGGCCGGCGGTCGCCGAGCAGTTCGGGCGCGCGGCGCGCGAGGCGCTCCCATTCGGCGCGGGCGGCCTCTTCGGTGGGCAGGGCGCCGATCTGCACCTGGATGCGCCCGGTGTTGGCGGGCGGTGGCGTGCGCGCGGCGGCAGGCGTTGCCGGGGCGGCCGCGGGGGGTGCAGCGGCGGCGGGC
>JBKJNV010000335.1:0-3162 GCA_046593435.1 Roseomonas sp. | reverse complement strand
TGATCATCTCCAGCAACGGCGCCGTCGCGGGGGGGCCATGCGGGTCGGCCGTCACGGCCAGGCAGCTCCGCACCGCGGTGACGACACCCACCAACCCGACACCGATGCTCGTGCCGGCCAACCTCACCTTGAACCCCGAGTGCGTCAACGCCGGCGGCGTGCGCACGGTCACGGTGACCGCATCCTATCCTTTCACATTCGTGGTGCCGTTTCTGCCCGTGATCACCAACCTGACGGCCAATTCCTCGCTTTCCTATTGATAATAATTTCGCACGACCGCTTAATTCAGACGCACAGATTTTTGTCGATTTTGAATACGGCTTCGCCTACCCCTGTATCCATCACCGCTGCCAGAGATTTCATGCATGTATCGTGACGTCCCCCCACGTCCCCCAGGTCTCTACGACGCCGATGCATCCCTGCCTTGCCCGGTGCCCACCCCCTCGGCAATCAACACTGGGACCCCCGGGGCTGCCAGGATGAAACAGGCCCGGCGGCGTCACACCTGGTTGGCCGCATGGGCGGTGCTCATCACGACCGGCACGCCGGCATGGGCCGAGGAACCGGCGGCAGTGACTCCCCCGGTGATGCTGGTGCAGGCGCAGCTTTCGGGTCAGCCAACCCTCGATCGGTTGGCGATCAATGAAAGAACCCCGGGTGCACCATCACGCCCGCTTGTCCTGACCCCGCAGCCCGCGGCGGGCTCCCAGTGGGCCGAGGCACTGGCGCGGCGGCCCACCGGATCTGCGGCGCCGAGTGTAGAGCCACCCTCGACGGCTTTGATGGCTCCGGGCGCACTGGCCAGCGCGCCCCTGGTCGCCCCGCCCCGGCCGATGAACCTGACGCCGCAACTCACGCCGCCGCTGCAATTGACGCAGGCGGAGCAACCGGGCAGGCGGCTCATCCAGCCGATGCCCCAGAACGAGCCGATCCCCCGGCAGGCGCCCCCGCCGGCGCCAGCACAGGGCTTTTTCCCGGGCCGTGCAATTGCGCCGCCTCCGCCGCCGGTTCGCCAGCAAATCACCCTGAGCGCCGGCACCGGCCAGATCGTGCAACTGCCAAGTGCGGCAGTCTCCGTCATTGCCGCGGAGCCGCGCATCGCCCGCGTTGAGCCGACGTCGCAGTCCACGCTGTTCGTCATGGGCGTCTCAGGCGGCCGCACCACCATCGTGGCGACCGCCGAGAATGGCGCCGCCATCGCGGAATACGATGTGACGGTGATACCCACCGCCACGGCGGACCAGCCCAACGCCCGCCCCCCGATGCCGAGCGCTGTCGCGATGCAGGCGTCCATCCGTCAGTCCGTGACCGGCGCGCAAGGCGTTCGCGTCGCGACCGTAGGGCGCAACGGCTTCGTCCTCAACGGCACCATCTCCAACGCCAGCGACTCCCAAAGGGCGGAGACCATTGCCCGCATCTTCGCCGGCCTGGATTTCAACGTCGTCAACAACCTCCAGCTTCTCTCGGCGATCCAGGTAAATGTCCGGGTCCGCATCGCGGAAGTCTCCCGCCAGGTGACGCGCGAGCTGGGGCTCAACTGGCGCGCCTTCGGCCAGACGGGCAGTTTCCTCATGGGCCTGCGCAGCGGTCCTGCGGCGCTGACTGCCGCCGCCGCCGTGGCATCGGGCGGCAGTTCGCTCGCTGCCAGCCCCGCCCGCATCGCACTTGGCCTGACCGGCAACAATTATGACATCAACGCGGTGGTCGATGCGCTCGCCGCCGACAACCTCATCTCAATCCTTGCCGAGCCGAACCTGACGGCACAATCCGGCGAAACGGCAAGCTTTCTCGCCGGTGGTGAGTTCCCCATTCCGGTCGGCGCCGGTCAAAACGGGCAGATCACGATTGAATTCAAGCAGTTTGGCGTCAGTCTCGCCTTCGTCCCGACGGTCCTCGCCACCGACCGGGTCAACCTGCGGATCCGCCCCGAAGTAAGCGAGTTGAGCGAGCAGGGTGCCGTGACCGTCCCGCTCGGCAATGGCGGTGGGACCGTGACGATCCCCGCCCTGTCCGTCCGCCGTGCCGAGACGACGGTAGAACTCGGCAGCGGGCAAAGCTTCGCGATCGCCGGGCTGCTGCAGCGCAACTCCCGGCAGGCTGGCAGCGGCATTGCCGGCCTGGGCGAGATCCCGGTGCTGGGCGCGCTGTTCCGCTCCAACCGGTTCCAGCGGAACGAGACAGAGCTGATCATCATCGTGACCCCCTACCTGGTCCGGCCGGTATCTGACCCTGGGCAACTCGCCGCCCCGACCGACGGGTTCCGCCCCGCCACCGACATAGACCGGGTCCTGTTCCAGCGGCAGATCGTCCGCGGCGGGCCGGCCACGCCGCAAATCCGCAGCCGGCCCGATGCCGGCTTCATCCTGGAATGACCCAAGCGATGTCCTCCTCGGTTCTCCGCATCGGTGCGATGGTGCTGTTGCTTGGCCTCGTCGGCTGTATCGATGACCCTTTTGAGCGGCCTGGCACCTGGCAGCCGGCCGGCGTGAATGATCGCAATCTGCGCGCCATGATCGCAGACCCGGAGGACCTCGAGCGTGGGTCCGCCGCGTTGCGCGAACGGGGCGCCGCCGGCTCCAATGCCGCGACGCGGCTGCTGACCGAGCAGCGCCGGCCGCTGCCGGCAACATCGAGCTCGCAGCTGGGAAACCAGGCCGCGACGCCGCAGGATAGGCCGTTGCCCGGGCTTGGGATCTCCGCCGGCGGCGGCGGTGCGGCTGGCGCGGGTGCCGCACGATGAGTGCGCAAGGAGGCTCGGTCATGCCGGTTCACATCGTAACTCCGTCGATGAGTGAACCCTTGCCGAAGCCGCGACGGCGCGGGGCTGCCCTGGCGCCCATCCTCCTTGGCCTGGCGACCATCGGCCTCGCGGCGTGCGGGACGGTGAACCAGCAGCGCGACGGCATCCGCGACCCGGATGCCGCTTCACGCATGCGCGTCGCGTTGGCAGCGGAAGCCTCCGGGCAGCAGGATGTCGCGATTTCCATGTTTGCGGCGGCGGCTAACGCGGCGCCCTCGGATCTGGAGGCGCAGTCGCGTTATGCCGCGGCCCTCGGGCGGGCCGGCATGATGCCCGAGGCCGAGCAGGTGTTGACGCGTGCTCTCCAGCAATCGCCGCGTGACGCCCGCCTTCTGCTTTCACTCGCGCAGTTGCGGGTGCGC
>JBKJNV010000197.1:0-3472 GCA_046593435.1 Roseomonas sp. | reverse complement strand
GCGGGGTGCCATTGCCTGCATTGGCGATGGCGGGCTGCTGATGCAGCTGGGCGAGCTGGCCACCGCCGCCGCGCTTGGGGTGAAGCTTGTGGTGCTGGTGTTCAACGATGCGGGGCTGAGCCTGATCGACATCAAGAAGGGCGCGCGCGACCTGCCCGATGGCGCGCTCGACTGGCCGCGGGTGGATTTCGCCGCGGCTGCGCGGGCCATGGGCGTGCCTGGTTTCCGCGCGGATACGGAATCGGCACTCGCTGACGCGCTGGATGCGGCGCTGGCACTCAGCGGGCCATCGCTGATCGACGTGGCGGTGGACCCTTCCGGCTACCCGGCGCAGATCAAGGCCTTGCGCGGATAGCGCAGACCGAGACGCTGCGCGGATAGCGCAGGCCAAGGTGCTGCGCGGAAAGCGCAGAACAGGACGCGGCGCGGATAGCGCAGACCAAGATGCTGTGCGGATAGCGCAGGCCGAGACGCTGCGCGGATAGCGCAGGCCGAGGCGCTGCGCGGATAGCGCAGACCAGGACGCTGCGCGGCGTCACATCACCGCATAGACATCATAGAGCGGACCGGATGGTGGCCGCTGCCCGGTGCCGATGGCCAGCGTGCGGTTGAGCCAGAGCAGCGAAGGTGTTGCCGTCTCGAACCGCATGGCGGCGCGGAAGTAGTAGGCAGATGGCGGCACCGCCTCGCCCTTTGCGAGACGGGCGAGGATGTCGGCGGGGCCGGTGCGCACGCCCGCATAGGTCATCTGGATCAACCCGCCGCCGGCCTCGCGCAGGGTCAGGCGCACATCGATGCGCGCGGTGCCATCGGGTTCCACGCGCAGCCAATCCGCCCCGATCGGCAGCACGGCGCCACTCAGGCGCGGGCCATCGAAGCGGCCGCCCTTGATGGCGATGACGCGCAGCTCATGGTCGGCGGCGGTGCCGACGGTCTCGGGTGCGGCGACCTCAAGCGAGAGGCGGAACAGAAATTCGGTCTCGATCGGCAAGCGTTCAGTCATCTTTGCGTCTCCATTCTGTCGTCGGTCCGTCGCGGCTCATCGGGTTCATGCCCCGGCTGCTCGCCCGGAGGTGTACCATGGGTGGCGTTGCGTTTGACCGTCGTGCCGATCCATCCCGCCGCCCAGGGCCGCTTCATCGGCGATACCATTTGCTCGGTGCTTGGGCAGGGCTACCCGGGGCTGGAATGCATCATCGTCGATGGCGGGTCGGACGACGCGACGGCGGCCATCCTGCGCGGCTTCGGCGCGGGCGTCAGCGCCTTCATCAGCGAGCCGGGTTGCGGCCAGGCGGATGCGCTGAACAAGGGCTTCCGTCGCGCCACGGGCGACCTGCTCACCTGGATCAACAGCGACGACGTGCTCGCGCCTGCGGTGCCTCAGCCATGCGCATCGTCAAGGCCCGGGTCGCGGGCGTCGAGTGCGGCGGCGGCCTCCCGCAGGGCGGCGGGGGCAACGGAGCGCTGCCGCAGCTGCACCAGCGAGAGCGCGTGGTCGATGACGCGCCGGGTCCAGAGCTGGTCGGCCACGCGCTGGGCGGCCGCGGCGTTGCGGCGAAGGAAGGCGAGCGCCTCCGCCTCCTGTCCGGGGAAGCGGGCGGCTTCCTGGGCTAGGGCGGCTTCAAGGTCGGATGCGGGAATGGCGAGGCCAAAGCCCTCGCCGAGCTTGCGCAGCACCATGCGCAGCCGCAGCCGCTGTTCGGCGAGCGCGCGCAGCGCCGCGCCATCGCCCGCCGGTGCGCGCTGCGCCAGCAGGCGGCATTCATTGTCCACGAGCGTGCGCGGCAGCTCTGCCGGAATTGCGGAGAGGTGTTCGAGCAGGGCGTGGCGCAGCAGCCGCGCCGACATGGCCGCGAATTGCCCGTCCTGCTCCGCGGCGAGTGCGGCGCGCAGCGCGGCGAGGCTTGGCTGGCCCATGCGTGCCGCGAAAGCCTCGTCCAGCGCGGGCAGCGCCAGGCGGCGCAGCCCACCCGCACGGCATTCCATCACCAGTTCGCGCCCCGCGAGTTCGGCGGGCAAGCTGTCGGTGCGGAGTGGCGCAATGAGGGCCAGCCGCCGCATCTCGCCGGCGCGCAGGCGGAGCAGGCCGGCGTCGAGACCAGCAAGGACAGCGTCCTCGCCCAGCCGCCAGGCGAAGCCTTCGGCGCGCAGCGCGGGGTGCGGCGGTGCCGGCGGCAGCGCCGTTGAGAACAGGCACGGTGCTGCGACGCGCATGGTGAAATCCACCGCGTCATGTGCCGCGCCGCCGACATAGAGTGCCGGGCGGATATGCGTGAGTGCCGCATCGCGGCTGGCCCGCGCGGCCATTGCCACCAGTGCGGGCGTACCGTCATCCGCGCGCGGCATCACCGGGGTGGCATGCGCAAGCAGCGCGCGAGCGGGAGCAGGTTCGGCGAATTCATCCAGCGTCAGCGCGAAGACGATGTCACGCGGCAGGGTGCCGGCGATGTGGCGCAGGTCCAGCAGCAGAGAAAACACCTGGCCCGGCGCGGCCGGCACCGCATCCCAGGATTCGAAGGCGAGGAAGGCGCGCGTGTCGGCCAGCACGCGGCCCTGGTAGCGGATGTCGAGGAAGCCCGGCCCGCTTCCCGCGATGGTGGCGGTGAGCGCGCCGTGCGGCAGCAATTCCCAGTGCCGCGGCAGGCCCGCGGGATGCTCGCCGCCGCCCTGGGCGCCGGGGTTGCGCAGCAGGTTCGGCGCCGGCCAGGCGGTGATGTCGGCGGTGATCTCATCGCCAGCGGCAGCGTGGATTTCGGCGAGGTCGTGCCACACGCCGTGGCGGCGGCGCAGCGCCTCCAGCGCGGCGTCCACCTCAGCTGGCTCGCGGGTGGGCAGCAGCCGTTCGAGGACAATGGCGCCAAGCGCGGGGGCGGTGATCTCCGGCAACGCCTCCATGCTGATCGCGACGATGTGGGGGCCTTGTCCCAGGCGGGGCTCGAGCGTGATCGCGGGGCGGCCGGCCGGGCGGATGGCGTGGTCGCGCAGGATGCGCCCGACCGCGCCCTCGATCGCGCGGCCGAGGATGTCGGCGTGGATCGCTGCCTCGGACCGGGCGAGCATGGCGGCGCGGGGCAGCTTCTCGATCGTGGCGTTGCTGTCGAGCCCGGCGGCGAGTTCGGCCAGGCGCCGGGCGCATTCGGCGGCGATGGGGGCTTCGGGCAAGGCCACGCGGAAGCGGCGCAGCAGGCCCTCGCGGGGCAGTTCGGCGATCTCCATGGCGGGTATCAGGCCGTCATCTGGCGGTGCCGAAGCGTGGGTTGTCGGCCCGCAACGGTGCCACTTCCAGGCCCAGGAAGATCAGGCCGATGTCGCGCGTCTCCGCTGCGCTGCGCGGCGGAAGCTCCGGCAGCGACAGGTGAAGCCAGCCATGGCCCGATGGGGTGGTCGGCGGCAGGTGCAGATGGATCAGCCATTTGCCCGCATCATGGGGTACGCCGAGCGTTTCGAACAACAGATCAAGTGGCACCTCGCC
>JBKJNV010000116.1:0-2730 GCA_046593435.1 Roseomonas sp. | reverse complement strand
ATGCGGTCAAGCATTTCAAATACACCCCGCAGGGCCGCCGCCGGCTGCATCAGACGCCCGATGCCGGCGACATCACCCATTACCGCCCCTTCCTGCGCCGGGAGGTTTCGCTGGTCGCGCCCCGGATGGTGCTCGCCCTGGGTGCCACCGCACTGCGCGCGCTGACCGGCCGTGCGATGCCGGTGGGCAAAAGCCGCGACCTTGCGCTGCACACCGAGGATGGGGTGCCGCTGCGCGCGACCGTGCATCCCTCCTACCTGCTGCGCTTGCCCGATGCGGCGGCCCAGCGCGCGGAGCGGACGCGCTTCGTGGCCGACCTTGGCCGCGCCTATGCCGAGGCCTGCGCTCCCGCTGCGGCGCGCAGTGCCGGCGCGCCGTCCGGCACCGGCGAGGCTCGCGGCGCCAACTGATCGTAGAGCGCCACCAGCCGCGCCGCCTCCACATTCCAGGAGAAGCGCGTCAGCGCCGCCGCCCGCCCGGCGGAACCCAGCCGTGCGCGTAAGGCCGGGTCGGACAGGGCCGCGATCGCCGCCGCGATGGCGCGCGGATCGGCACTGTCCACCAGCATCCCGCATCCCGCATCGCGCACTACCCCCGCCACCTCGGTCGCGAAGGCCGGCGCGATCACCGGCAGCCCGGCAAGCATGCAGTCGAACAGCTTGTGCGGCAGCGCGAGGCGATGGTTCTCCTCGCCCGGCTGGAACAGCACCAAGCCGACATCGCAGCACGACGCGGCGGCCAGCGCATCCGCCCTTGGCTGCCAGCCTTGCATCTCAATCCGCGCGGTCAGTCCCAGCCCTGCCGCCTCGCGGGAAAAATCCGCTTCGGAGCCATCGGTGAAGCGACCGAGCAGGACCAGCCGCGTCTCTGGCGGCATCAAGGCCAGCGTGGCGAGCATCGCTGGCCAGCCGCGCGCCCGCGTCAGCGCGCCGAGATGGACCAGGCGCAGCGGTCCGGCCCGGTGCGAACGCGGTTCCACCGGCAGGGCATCGGCGTGGTTGCGCACGGCCAAGCACAGGGTGCCCGCGCCGTAATCGCCCGCCAACCCGTCCTTCGCGACAACCACCGCATCCGCGCGCCGGCCCATCGCACGACAGAAGCCCCGCAGCGCAGCGCGCGCCAAGGGCCGCAGCGCGGCCGGCAACGCGGCATCCAGGCGCGAGGGGTAGTGCTCATGCACGTCGATCACCAGCCGTGCGCGCCCGCCCCGCGCTGCCCACCAGGCGGCAACCCAGGCATCAGGCTCCGAGGCGTGCAGCACCGCCGCACCCGAGGCCGCCGCCCGTCGCGCCAGCGCCGGGATGCCGCGCAGCCGCGCCCAGCGGCCGCGCGCGCGGGGAAACACCTCGATGGCAACACCCGCCACCATCGCCGGCGCCACCGCCGCGCCCGCGGGGCAGAGGTGCCGCACGCGCCAGCCGGCCGCCGCCAGCGCGGCACCTTCCTTCACCACCACGCGCACATCATCGGGCGGATGCGCGGCGGAGAGCATCACGACCAGCGGCGACGCGGTTACGGCAGCACCGCCCGGGGATGCCGCCTCATGCGCCGCTCGGCCCATCGGCCGCGCCGCTGCTGCGAAACACGCCGCCCAGATGCGCGACCATCCGCGCCCCGGCCTGCCCATCCCACAGCGGCACCGGCCGCGCGCGCGGCCATTCGCCGCGCAGCACCGCTGCAGCCGCCGCCCCCAATCCATCGGCCGCGACAAGCCGCGCGCTGCCCTGGGTGAGTGTCAACGGTCGCTCCGTCTCCGCCCGCAGCGTCATGCACGGGATGTCGAGCATGGTCGCCTCCTCGGACACGCCGCCGCTATCGGTCGCGACGAAGGCGGCGCGGCACAGCAGGGAGAGGAACGCGCCATGGGTCAGCGGCGGCAGCAGCCGCACACCCGGCGGTGGGGCGAGGCCGAATTCCGCCATGCGGGCGCGGGTGCGCGGATGCAGCGGCCACAGGATTGCCAGCCCCGCCGCCGCCTCGCCGACCCCACGCAGCAGGGCGGCAAGCGGGGCAGGCGCATCGACATTGCCGGCGCGATGCAGCGTTACCAGCCCATAGCCACGCGCTGCCACACCCTCCGGCAGCGGGCGCGCGCGCGCGGCGGGCAGGGCGCGGTACAGGCTGTCGGCCATCGCATTGCCCACCGCGCGCACGGCGTCGGGTGCATGGCCCTCACGCAGCAGCCCCGCCGCACTCGCCGCATCCGGCGCCCAGAACAGCGTGGCAATGGCGTCGATGGCGCGGCGGTTGATCTCCTCGGGCATGTCGCGGTCGCCGCCGCGCAGCCCCGCTTCCAGATGCGCGACCGGGATGCCCATCTTGCGCGCGGCGAGTGCTGCCGCGAGCGATCCGTCCACATCGCCGGCGACAACCACCAACGCCGGCCGCCGCGCTGTCCACAGCGCCTCCAGCGCCATCATCGTCCGCCCGGTCAGCGCCGCGTGGCCGCCCCCGGCGACGCCGAGTGCCACCTCCGGCGGCGGCAGGCCAAGCTCATCGAGGTGGGCGGTGAACATCGCCGCGTCATGGTGCTGCCCGGTATGCACCAGCACGGGGCGAAATCGCGGCGCGAAGGCCAGCGCGTGCCACAGGGCCGCGAGCTTGGGCAGGTTCGGCCGCGCGGCCGCGACCAGGTGCAGGATGGTCACGCCGTCGCCATCGCGCTGCGCGTCGCCCCCGCCCGCCCGAGCGTCTCCACGATGGCGCAAAACCGCTCCGCATGTATGCGCC
>JBKJNV010000656.1:0-4657 GCA_046593435.1 Roseomonas sp. | reverse complement strand
CTGGTTGCGCAGCTGCGTCGTCAGCAGGGTCAGGAAGGTGTTGAAGTCCCCGGCAATGCCGCCGCTGCGCGCGGCGGCAGTCGTGCCGGTGACGCCGCTGCTGGTGGTGGTGCGGCTGGCGGCGGTGGCCGCGGCGGTGAGGGTGCCGGACATTCTGGAAAGCCTTTCAGGTCAGAGGGCAAGGTCGAGGAGGGAGCGCGCGACGCGCGGACGGATAGTGTCCGGCACGGCCGCGGCGCGGGGATCGGCCGCGTTGGTCCAGGGCAGGGTGGCGCCATGCTGGCCCGGCGGTGGCTGGCCCTGGCGCTGCCCGCCGCCCTGGCCGGACAACGAGAAGCTGATCGAGCGGTCGGACTCATCCACCCCGGCCTGGGTGAGGCTTTGGCCCAGCTCGCGCTGGTCGCGCTGGAGCAGGGCCAGCGTCTCGGCGCGTTCGACAATGACGCGGATGGCGGTTTGCCCGCCGCTGCGCTCGACGCTGATCTCGACGCGGCCAAGCTCGCCCGGGTCGAGGGAGACAGAGATCGTCGCCGACTCGCCATCACGCGTGCCAGAGGCGAGGGCGGTGGTGAGTGGGGCGATCTGGCGCGCCGGCGGGGCGGGCGGCGCGGCGCGGGGCGGCTCCGTCAGCGGCATGACGGGCGCGCTGGCCGGAGGCGCGGCCGGAGCAGGCGGCCCTGCGATACCGGGTGTCGCCTCGCTGGCCGTGCCCGCAAGCGTTGTGCCGGGTGAGGGGCTCACGGGGCCATCGCCGGCTGCCTTGGGCTCCCCGGGCAGGGTGTCATGCGGGAGCCGCGACGCGGCGTTCGGCAGCGGGTGAGACGTTGCGGCGTCGATGGGCGTTGCGGGCGTGGCGAGGCCCGGTGCCGGGCGGGTCTCCGGGGCGGGGTCGTTGGCGGAAGGCGTGGCACCGGTGAGCGCGGTCGGCGCGGCTCCAGGCTCGGTGGCGTCGGCGACCAGGCCGCGCCTGACCGGTGCGATCGCGGCCAGGATTTGCGCCGCGATGGTGGCCTGCGCGGGGGGCGCCGCCGCCGCAGGGGGCGGTGCATTGGCGGTTTCGGGCGGTGCGGTGCCGGCTGGCGCGGGGGCGGGGGTGGGCGCGGGCGCGGGCGTGGGCGCGGCCGTGGCGGAGGAAGTGGCGGGCGGCGCAGGCGCGGCGGCATCGGCCGTGCCCGCGACCGGCGCCGGGACCGCTTCTGCCGGCGGGGGGGGAGCGAGGGGGGCCGGCGCCTTCACAGCACCTGTTGCCGCCAGCGTGTTCGGAGCAGGCGCAAGCGCCACTGGCGCCGGCACGGAAATCGCCACAGGCACCACCTCGGTAGGGCCGCCCGAGACAGCCGGGGGCGATGCTGCCGCTGCTGCATCTGGGGCGACCGGGCCGAAGGGGAGCGCCGCATCGGGAAGTGAATTGGACGGTTCCGGCGTCGCCCCCGCAGCGTCTGCGGCTGGTGAATCGGAGATCTCATCCGGGGTGGCGGTGGGGGTGCTGGCGGCCTCGGTCGGGCGCTCCGGCTCGGCGACCTCACCGGATGCGGTGCCGCTGGTCGCGGGGCTTCTGGGCTCGGGACGCGCCGCCGCGTTGGCCTCGGGCCGTTCCTCGGCCCGCCGCATGTGGCGGGCAAAGCCGCCATCGGAGCGCGACGCCTCGGCCGGGCCTGCACCCGGCGGGGGGGCAGCGGGGGCAGGCGGGGCTGCGATCGCGGAACTCTCCATGCGGCGTCTCCGGCCTGGCCTGGTTGGCGGGCGTCTGCCGCCTGGGCTGCAAGGCACGGGCCAGGGATTTCCGCGCATTGGGGGGCATTCGGCGCCGTGAGGCGGCGGATTTTGCCCAGCCGGGGGGGGCGCCCGGCAGCAATCGCAGGCCAGGGCGGGGAATTTCCTGGCACGCCGCTTGCGCTTCACGTCGGCAAGCGCGCCGGGACTGCCATTCGCCCTGCCGTACTCACGACGCGAACCAGACGCCTGCAACGCCGACACCAGACCGGAGAGCCCCATGTCCCTGCTCGGTTCCATGTACACCGCGATTTCCGGATTGACCGCGCAGTCCCGCGCGCTCGGGCACATCTCGGACAATGTCGCGAACAGCCAGACGGTCGGCTACAAGCGCGTCGACACGAATTTCGTGTCGTTCATCACGCAGTCCAACGCGCGGGCCCATGAATCGGGCGCCGTGCAGGGCCGCCCGGATTTCCAGAACACCATCCAGGGCGCGGTGCTGCAAAGCGATAACCCGCTGGCCATGGCGGTGGCCGGCAACGGCTTTTTCTCGGTCGTGCGCCCGGCCGATATCACCGGGACGACGACCACCTTCAACAAGGATCAGTACTACACCCGGTCGGGCGATTTTTCGCTCAACGATCAGGGCTACCTGGTCAATGGCGGCGGCTACTACCTGCAAGGCTGGGCGATCGCGGCCAGCGGCGAGCCGAACCGCACGGGAGTCGCACCGATCCAGGTCGAACGCGGTGTCTCGAACCCGGTCGCAACCACGGTCGTCGATGTCTCGGCCAACCTGCCGGCCACGCCATCGAGCACGGATCCTGTCGCCTCGCAGGTCAACATCTTCGACACGCTGGGGGCGGTGCGCGTGTTGCAGCTGAGCTGGGCGCCGGTGAGCCCCAATGTCTGGTCGCTGACCGTCTCCGCACCCGATGCCTCGCCCGCGACGCTGGGCAGCATCGAGCTGAATTTCGGCCAGGCCGGCACCCCCGTTGCCCCCCCGGGCCTGCTTGGCTCCTTCAGCAATGAATCCGGGGTGACGGGCGCTGCCGGCGCGGCCGGTGCGCCGGCCAATATCGCGGTGACGGCGGATTTCGGCCAGGGCCCGCAGGCCTTCAACATCTCCTTGGGCAATTTTGCCGAGGCCAATGGCGTGACGCAATTCGCCGGCGCCGAGTATGCGCTGCGCGACATTGCCCAGGATGGCGTGCCGCTTGGCGCCTTCACCTCTGTCGCGATCCGCGAGAACGGGGACGTGATCGTCAACTACGACAATGGCCGTTCAGCCGCGATCGCGCGCGTGCCGCTCGCCTCGTTCAACGATCCGGACCGGCTGAACCGGCGCGACGGCCAGGCCTTCCAGACCAGCAATGAAAGTGGCGCGGCGCGGGTGGGCGACATCGGCAACAATGGTGCGGGCAATGTCGCGGTGGGCTCGATCGAAAGCTCCAACGTCGACATCGCCTCGGAATTCTCGAAGCTGATCGTGGCCCAGCGCGCCTATTCGGCGAATACGCGCATCGTGACCACCACAGACGACATGTTGCAGGAAACGCTCAACATGAAGCGTTGAGGCGCAGCATCGCGGCGGGCTTTCCCGCGCGTTACGGCAAAACGCCGACCTTCCCTCCGTTAGCGGCACCTTCATTCCTTGGTGCGCAGTCTGGAGCCTGTCATGTCCCTCGGCGCCGCCCTTTCCATTTCGCAATCCGGCCTGGCCTACACGCAGCGCGCGCTGTCGGTGGCCGCGGACAACGTCGCCAATGCCTCGACGGCAGGCTACACGCGCAAGACGATTGCCTCGCTCTCCGTCTCGGCGGCCGGGCAGGGGATCGGGGTGCGCATCGCACTTGCTGCGCGTGATGTGGATGCCGCGCTGGTGGTACAGGTCAACAAGGCCGGGGGTGCGCTTGCCGCAGCGACCGTGCGCGAGGAGATCCTGCGCGCGGTCGAGGATGCGCATGGCCAGACCGGCCAGGCCGACAGCCTGGGCGACCGTGTGGAGACGCTGCGCACCAGCTTCCTCGCGCTGCGCGCCGACCCCGCCACGCCGAGCTGGCAGGCCGATGTGTTGGTTGCGGCCGATGCCGTGGTCAACCGCATTAGCACCGCCTACGCCGCGGTAACCGGCGCGCGGCAGACCGCCCAGGATGGCGTGGTGCGCGCGGTCGCCGACATCAACCGCGATATCGCGCGCATCGGCACCGTGACCGAGCAGATCCGCCAGGGCCGCAGCCAGGGCGTGAGCACCGCCAACCTCGAGGACCAGCGCGACGCCATCCTCGCTTCGCTCTCAGAGAACCTGCCCGTGCGGGCGCTGACGACGGAGGATGGCGGCATTTCGCTGGTCACGCAGGGTGGGCAGTGGCTGTCCATCCCCGCCCAGGGCGAGCCCTTTGCCACCTCGGCCTCGCTGCTGGGCGCGGCTGCCTATTACGGGCCAGGCGGTTCCATTCCGGCGGTGACGCTGTATGGCAGTGATATCACCGCGCGCGTCGCGGGCGGCAGGCTTGGCGAGTACATCGCGCTGCGCGACACCACCCTGCCGCGCTACGCGGCGGAGCTGGACATCACCGCCGCAACGCTTGCCGCGCGCTTCGATGCGCAGGGGCTGACGCTGTTCACCGGCGGCGACGGCACCGACCCCGACCCTGCCCAGGCCTATGCCGGCGGGCCGCTGATGGGCTTCGCGGCCGCCTTTCGCACCAACCCCGCCATCGCTGCGGAGCCGCGCCTGCTGCGCGACGGCAGCCAGGCGATCAGTGGCTCCGCGCTCGGTGCCGCCGATTTCACGCCCAACCCGGCCGATGGGCCGGCGGGTTTCACCGCGCTGCTCGACCGCGTGCTGGACTTCACCTTCGGCACCCAGGCGCAGGCGGGTTTGGCTTGGGCGCCGATCACCACAACCGGGCTGGGGCCGGATGGCACCCTTGCCTCA
>JBKJNV010000589.1:0-3050 GCA_046593435.1 Roseomonas sp. | reverse complement strand
TTGCCCGACGCGCATCTCTCGCTGGCTGGCGAAGGGCCGGAGCGTGGCGCGCTGGAAGCCCTGGCCGCCGCGCTGGGCATCACCGGGCGCGTGAGCTTCCTCGGTTGGCGAGAGGATCGCGGCGCGCTGCTCGCAGGCTGCGACATTTTTGTCTGCCCCTCCCACCATGAGCCGCTGGGGAATGTGGTGCTGGAAGCCTTCTCCGCGTCGCGGCCCATCGTCGCCGCCGCCGCTGATGGGCCGCGCGAGGTGATTGCCGATGGGCAGACCGGCCTGCTGGTGCCCGTGGGCGATGCCGGGGCGCTCGCCGACGCCGTGGCCGCGCTGATCGCGGACCCGGCCCGCGCCGCGTCGCTCGCCGCCGCCGGGCGCGCGGCCTTCGAGCAGCACCACGCCGAGGCGCCGGTCGTCGCGCAATGGCGCGCATTCCTGGCCCGCGTCATCGAGGACCATCGCTGATGTGTGGCATCGCGGGTCTCATGCTGCGCAACGGCGCGACGCCGGACCCGGCCATGCTGGCTGCGATGAACCGCGCGCTGGCGCATCGCGGGCCGGACGGCGCGGGGCAGCATGTCAACGCCAATGTGGCGCTCGCGCATACCAGGCTGGCGATCATCGACCTGGTCACCGGCGACCAGCCACTTTTCGCCGGTACCGTCGCGCTGGTTGCCAATGGCGAGATCTACAATTACCGCGAGCTGCGACGCGACAACCAGCTCCGCTGCGTCACGCAATCCGATTGCGAGCCGCCTGTGCATCTGTATCGCCGCGACGGTATGCGCTTCGCCGATGCGCTGCGCGGCATGTACGCGATCGCGCTGCATGACCCGCAGGCGCGGCGGTTGGTGCTCGCGCGTGACCCGTTCGGGATCAAGCCGCTTTACATCGCGGAATTCGCCGGCGGCATCGCCTTTGCCTCCGAACCCCGTGCGCTGCTCGACGCTGGCATCGTGGCGGCGGAAATCGACACGGGACGCCTGAACGAGCTGCTGCAATCGCAGTTCACCACCGGCGCGCAGACCATCTTCCGCGGCATCACGCGTCTGCTGCCGGGCGAAACCATCGCCATCGCCGATGGCCGCATCGTGGAACGCCACCGCCGCGCCGCGCTGCCCGAGGGCCCGCCCGAGACGATCACGGAGGATGCGGCGCTCGCGCGGCTGGATGCGGCGCTTGAGGAGAGCGTCGAGCTGCACCAGCGCAGCGACGTCCCCTACGGGATGTTCCTCTCGGGCGGGACGGACAGCGCCGCCATCCTGGCGATGATGGCGCGGCTGAACACACGGCCCGTGCTGGCCTATACTGCCGGCTTCGAAAGCCCCGGTGCGGCGGATGAGCGCGTGGCCGCGACGCGCGCCGCGCGTGCGGCGGGGGCAGAGCACGTCACCATCGGAATCACCCGCGCCATGGTCTGGCGACATTTGCCGCAGATCGTCGCCGCCATGGACGACCCGGCCGCGGACTACGCCATCATCCCCACATGGTTCCTCGCCCGCCGCGCTCGGGAAAACGTGAAGGTGGTGCTGTCCGGTGACGGCGGCGACGAGATCTTCGGGGGCTATGGGCGCTACCGCAGCGCGATGCGGCCCTGGTGGCTCGGCGGCAAGGCGCCGCGTGGCAAGGGCGCCTTCGACAAGCTCGATGTGCTGCGCGAGGCGCCCACCGGCTGGCGCGACGGCATCGCCGCCGCCGAAGTGGAAGCCGGCGCCGGTGGCCGTTCCCGCCTGCAAGGCGCGCAGGCGCTCGACGTCGCGGACTGGCTGCCGAACGACCTGCTGGCGAAGCTGGACCGCTGCCTGATGGCGCACGGCGTCGAGGGGCGGACGCCCTTCCTCGATATCGGCATCGCCACCGCCGGCTTCCGCCTGCCCGATGCGCTGAAGGTGCAGCGCGACATGGGCAAGTACCTGCTGCGGCGCTGGCTGGAGCGGCATTTCCCCGCCTGCGAACCCTTCCGCCCGAAGCAGGGTTTTACGGTCCCGATCGGCGCCTGGATCGCTGAGGATGGCGCGCGGCTTGGCCCGCTTGTCGCGCGGCAGGCCGGTGTCGCCGCCATCGCGAAGCCGGAGAAGGTGGAGGCCCTGTTCCGAGCCGCCGGCAGCAAGCGCGAGGGCTTCGCCGCCTGGCACCTGCTGTTCTACGCGCTGTGGCACGCCCGGCACATCGAAGGCCGCGACGTCTCAGGCGATGTCTTCGCGACCCTGGCCGGGTAACGCACGCGCCGCCGCGATCAGCACCAGCAGCAGCGCGATCCACCAGCCCTGCCACAGCCCATAGCTGAGCGACCCCACAACGGCCGCCGCGGTCAGCGCACCGATGGCCGAGGGCGTGCGCGCCCGCAGCGCCAGCAGCGCCGCGAGCAGTGCGGCCAACGCAGCGCCCACGAGGCCGAGTTCCAGATGCAGTTGCAGCGGCGCGTTGTGCGGGTGCAGCGGCAGGCTCTCGGCATTGCGGAGGGAAAAGCGCGCACGCTGCGTGGGGTCTGTGATGCCGAGGCGGTCCAGCGTGGCGGGCGTCGCATTGGCCTTGCCGCCCGGGATGGCCCGGCTTGCCTCGAACCCCCATCCGACCAGCGGGCGTTCCGCGATGCGGGCCAGGGAGAAATCCCAGATCACGACACGATGCGCGGCAGAAAAGGGCAGCCGCCCGGCCGGCGCATTGGCCAGCACGGCGCCCAGGACCACGGGCATGGCCAGGATTGCGAGTGCCAGGCTCGCCGCCAGCGCTGCGCGCGTGACGCGGGGCAGCAGCCAGGCGAGGCCATAGGCCGCAAGGCCTGCGAGGATGGCGATCTTCGCCGTCTCCGCCGGCAGCCACAGCGCGACGGCGACGGCAACGACGGCCAGCACCGCCCGCATCCAGCCTGCAATGGGCGCGGCGAGTGCAAGCGGCAGCAGCACCGCGAACACCGTGATCGCCGGCTTGAGGCCGAAGCTGAGGGTGACATCCCAATCGCGCAGCCCACGCACCGCCGCGCGCACCGCATTGCCCGATGCGTGGTCGAGTGCGGCGAGTGCCACGCCGCCCGCAAGCCCGAAAGCCAGCCAGCG
>JBKJNV010000570.1:0-6464 GCA_046593435.1 Roseomonas sp. | reverse complement strand
AGCCGCACCAGCAGGTCGCCGGCGCGGACATCCTGCCCCTCGCGGAACGCCACCTCGATCAGCCGCCCAGGCACCTGGGGGATGATGGTGACGGTGTTGGACGCCTGCACGGTACCGAGCGCGTCGAGGAAGATCGGCAGGTCGCGCGCAGTCGCCGCGGCCGCGCTCACCGGGACGGGCGCCGCGCCGCGCCCGCGCGGCCCGCCCGAGGGGCCGAAGCCGCCGGCCGGCGCGGCCGTCTGGGGCGCGGCGAAGGGCGGCCAGCCCTGCCACCAGGCGAGGCCCGCGGCACCGCTGGCCAGCAGCACCAGCGCCAGCAGCACCCGTGGCCACCGGCGCCGGCGCGGCGCGGGCATGGTCACGAGCGGCGTCATCGGCTCCGGCGCGCGGGGTACTTCATTCATCGGGCGATCCTCCCCTCGGGCATCGTCCAGCCACCGCCGAGCGCGGTGAACAGGCTGGCCGCCGCCTGCAGGCGCTGGGTGACCGCCAGCGCCAGCGCATCGCGCGCCGAGAACAGCGTCGCTTGCGTGTTGAGCACCGTGAGCAGATCGATCGTCCCCGCCCGCAGCTGCCCATCCGCGATCTGGAAGGCGCGCCGCGCCGCCGCCTCGCGGGCTTCCTGCAACGCGACAAGCTCGGTCGTCCGCCGCAACGCGGACAGGCTGGTCTCGGTATCCTCGAGGGCGGCGAGGATGCTGCGCCGGTAATTCGCCAAATTCTCCTCCTGCACGCCGCGCGCCTGTTCGACCTGGGCGCGGAGTGATCCGCCATCGAATATGGGTTGCGTGACCCCGGCTGCGAGGTTGTACAGCACCGACCCGGGCCGCAGCAGCGTCTCAAGCGCCAGGGACTGGATGCCGCCCGAACCGGTCAGGGTGATGCGCGGGAACAGCGCCGCGCGCGCGGCGGTCACGTCCGCGTTGGAGGTGGCGAGGTTCGCTTCGGCCAGGCGCACATCCGGCCGCCGCAGCAACATCTCCGAGGGCAGGCCGGCCGCGACGGGCGGCACCCGCAACGCGCGCAGCGAAGGGCCTTCCGCCGCCAGCAGCGCGGGCAGGCCACCACTGAGCGTGGCCAGCGCGAACCCGTTCTGCTCGGCACTTTGTTGCAGCGGCGGGGCCGCGGCGCGCTGCTGCGCCACCACCACCTCCTGCTGCGCGACATCCAACCCGGTGGCGGTGCCCGCGGCGAGCCGCTGGCGCAGGATGCCCAGGATGTTCTCGGCCGCGGCGAGATTCTCCCGCTGGATCGCCAGCCGCGCGACCGCGCCGAGATACGCGAAGTAACCATTCGCCACGGAGGATTGGGTGCTCAGCGTCACCGCGCCGATATTGTAGGCGCTGGCCACGGCACTGGAGCGCGCCGCGTCGAGCCGGGCCTGTAGCCTTCCCCAGAAGTCGATCTCCCAGCTCGCGGTGAGCGAGGCACCAAACGCATTGCCCCCTTGTGCCGAGGAGCCGGGGTTGCGGTTGGTGCCGCGCCGCCGCTCCGCCGAACCATCGGCATCAACCGCCGGCAGCAGCCCCGCGCCCGCGATGCGGGTCTGGGCATCGGCCTGGCGCAGCCGCGCGACGGCGACGGCGATGTCCTGGTTGCCCGCCATCGCCTGCGCCATCAGCCGGTCCAGGGTGGGTGCCCCAAAACCGCGCCACCAGGCGGGGTCATGGGGCGGCGGGCCGGCGGCGGGGCCGGCCATCACGAACCGCACCGGCGGCGCGATCCCGCTTTCGGGGCGCGCCGTCTGCAGCGCGCAGCCACCCAGCATCGCAGCGGAGGCGAGCAGCACGCCCCGTCGCGCGGCTGCAATGGTCATCGGCTGCGGCAAGCGCGGTCCATTCCAAGTTCCCATCCGCGCCGGGTGGGCGCCTGTGCTGTTTTGCCTAGGGCAGCGGCGCCGGCCAGTATCCAAGTGAAACGCGGGCCTGAGGCTTGGTTGCGCCGCCGTCTCAATACAATGTCCAGCCGCCATCCACCACCAGTGTCTGCCCGGTCATGTAGCGCCCGGCCTCGGAGGCGAGCAGCAGCACCGGCCCCTCCAGATCCTCGGCCAGGCCCATGCGCCCGGCCGGGATACGCGCCACCGCGCGCTCCACGAAGCCGGGCATGGCCTTCACGCCCGCGATGAAGGGCGTGTCCATCAGCCCCGGCGCTATGGCGTTCACCCGCACCTTGTGCGGCGCCCAATCCACGCCCAACGCACGGGAGAGGTGGATGACCGCCGCCTTGCTCACGCAATAGATCGGCCGCCCCGCGAGCGGCGTGATGCCGCCTTGGGAGGCGATGTTCACGATCGCGCCGCCACCGGCCTCGATCATGTGCGCACCGAAGGCCTGGTTCCACAGGAACAGCGCGCGGATGTTCACGTCCATCAGCGCGTCGAAATCCTCCGGTGTCGTTTCCAGCGCGGTCTTGCGCAGCGCACGGCCCGCGGCACACAGCAGGATCTCGACGCGCCCGCGCCAGCCGATCGCCTCGGCCTTGCACCGTTCGAGGAAGGCGAGGTCGGCGACATCGCCGACAAGTGCGAGGGCGTCTTGGCCCTCCACGGCAAGTGCCGCGCGCAACGCCTCCAGCCCCGCCGCGTCGCGGTCAACCAGCACGCTGGCCGCCCCCTGCCGCGCCATCGCGAGCGCCATGGCGCGGCCGAGCCCGCTTGCCGCCCCCGTCGTCACCGCCACCTTGCCCGAGAGCCCAAAGCCTGTATCCGCCATCGCCCATCCCCCTGTTCGTGCGGCCTCACGGGCGCCAAAGCGCGGGTGCCGGTGAACGCTGCCGCATTAAGCCGTGTTTCATCCTTCTGCGGTATGCACGGCCCTGGTCCGCGCCACGTGGACCCGGATGGAGGCCCCATGCAGACGGATCAGCCCTTGGTGACGGATGACGCTTGCGCAGCCGCGCTGCGCGACCTTGCCGCTCATCGGCTCGCACCGAACGGCCGCAACTACGGTGTCTGGTACGAATACCATGAGGGCAAGAACTTCGCCCTGCGCCACGCGATCGACCAGCAAATCCTCACCGGCGCCCCGGTCGGCGAGGCTGATATGCAGTCGCTGCACGCACGCTTCCTGTGCGACGCGCAGCAGGACCAGGTGCTGAGCGAAAACCGCCTTCTGGCACAAAGCACGCTGCAGGAAGTGGTCGAGCTGCTGACCCGTGCCGCGACGGAACACAACCAGTCCGGCCAGGTGATCGCCGAGGCCGGCCGCTCGCTCGCCGATGATTCCACGCGGCTTTCGGTCGTGGTCAAGGCGCTGCTCGCGGAGACCGACGCCATGTCGCGCCGGGGCGAGATCCTCGGGCGCCGGCTCGATTCCGCGACCCGGCAGATCAGCGGCCTGGAACGGCGCCTTTCGCTGGCGCGGCACGAAGCGACGGTGGACCCGCTCACCGACCTGCTCAACCGCCGCGCCTTCGATGCGGCCCTGCTGCGCGTGACGCAGCAGGCGATGGCGACGAAGGAACCATTGGCCATGCTCATGGTCGATGTGGATCGCTTCAAAAGCATCAACGACACCTGGGGGCACCCGGTCGGCGACGCCGTGCTGCGCGTGGTGGCGAACAAGCTGCGCCAATCCTCGCGCGACTCCGACACCGTCGCCCGCTACGGCGGGGAGGAATTCATCGTGCTGCTGCCCAAGGCGCCACTCCCCGAAGCGATGATGGTCGCCGACCGCGTGCGCATGGCCGTTTGCGGGCGCAACCTGACATTGCGCGACACGGGCAAGGTGATCGGCACCGTCACCGTCTCCACCGGCGTTGCCCTGTACCGGCCGGGCGAGCCCCTGAGCGACTTCATCACCCGCGCCGATGATGCGTTGATCCGCGCGAAGCAATCCGGGCGCAACTGCGTGATCACGCTCGAAGCCGCGCTTGCCTGAGTAGTCCCGTTCCGGCGGCCTGTTCAGCCGCGCCGCTTACCCACGTTGGGCCATCGCAGCCATGGCCGCCGCCTGGCCTGCGCCGCTCGCCGGGCCGCCGAGCGCGCCATCCGACGCCACGATGCCATCGCCTTCGCCGCGTAGCCGCAGCGCCAGCAGGCCGGCATAGAGCGCTTCCAGCCGCCCCGCCCGCGCCGCGGTTGCAGGATCGAGCGTGAGATGGCCGCCACCGCGCGCCCCCGCCACCGACCCCATCGCGCGCAACAGCAGCGCCAGCGACAGCGTATCCGCCACCGGCGCACCGCCCAGCGCCGGCAATTCAGCCATGGCGGTCTGCCCGCCGCGCGTTACGGGCGCGCTCACCACGCCCAGCCCGGCCAGGGCACGCGCGAGTGCGCCCGCCTCGCCCAGCTCGGCCAGCGCCATGATCGCGGCGGCTTGGCCGGGCGCATCGCCATACAGCCCGCGCTCCAGCCCTTCGGCGAGCACCGTGCGTTGTTCCAGCGCCAGCAGGCGCGGCAGGGACGGTGCTTCGTCCAGGGCGCGTTCGGCCAGCACCAGGAAGCCGGCATCCAGCGCCTCCAGCGCCGGCTCGGCGCGCAGCCGGGCCAGTAGGCGCGCGACGAAACCGGATAGCGCCGCATCCGCGACCCTGACCATGCCGAGGCATCGCGCCGCCGCCAGCAGCGCCACGCCCTGGCCACGCGCGCGGCCGCAATCCCACCCGCGCCGGATCGTGGCCGCATCCGGCGCGTCGCGGTCGAGCAGCAGCCGCTCCTCGGTGAGGGTTCCGCCCGCATCCGGCGTATGGCGCAGCACCAGCCAATGCGCGGCGCCATCCGGCCGCACCGAGAGCTTGGCGTTCACCACCGCGCCCGGCGCGCCGGGCCGCAGCTCCAGCCGCAGCCCGCCCGCACCAGGCTGGCGCAGCGCGACCGAAGCAAGGGCGCCCTCATGCAGGTCCACCATACCGGGTGCCAGGGCAACCGCCGCGCCCTCGACCTCGGCCATGGTCAAGGGCGTGCCATCGCTGATGCCGTCGCAGGCGGTGATCAGGCGCAGCCGCTGCGGCGCCACCCCCGGCACCGGGTCGAACCGCACCGTCACGCGCAGCCAGGGCGATGCCGCATTGATCTCATAGATGTAGGCCAGCCGGCCCACCGGGCGCGGCGCACCGCCGAACCGCCCAGGTGCTGCGATGGCGCTCACCTGTTCCAGCCGGACCAGGCCGGGTGCGCGGGTGACGCGTGCCTCGGTGATCGCATCCTCCACATCCAGGCAATGCGCGCGGCCCCAGAGGCGGAATTCGATCATCGCCCCGCCATGCTGCACGCCCGGCCCGGGCGCACCTCGCAGCCGCTGATGCAGCACGCCCTGGCGCAGATTGCCGGAAAACGCATACGTCGCGGTGCGGATATCCAGGCTTTGCGGGTCGTCGCTGATGATGTTGAGCGGCGGCAGGCCGATGCCGCGGGGCAGCGCGCCGCCATCTTCCATCGCCACCAGGCATGTCATCAGGGCGGCGGCCAGGGCAGGGGCCTCGCGGCTCAGCGCCGGGTGCGCCAGCGCCTCGGCCACCAGCGCGATCTCGAAGGCGGCGGCGGCGGGGTCTTCGGCTTCGGCCGCAATGCCGCGCAGCAGGGCGCCGCCGAGGCCGAGCTCGCGGGCGAAGTCGCGCAGCAGATGGGCCAGCAGCGATGCCGCGACCGGCGCCGTCCTCACCTCCGGCTTCATCGTCGCGCGCTGTCCTCGCATGGCCGCAGTCTCGCAGCCCGGCGCGGCCGATACCAGCCCCGTGGGGGCAGACCGCGCGCCGCCCGTCAGCCTCTCCACATCCGCGTCATTCGCGCTATCCTGTGCGCATGGCCCCACTTCGTCCGCATCCACCGCTCCCCTCCTGGTATGGCGACGAGGCGCGTCGTATCCCCTGGGTGCGCGGCCTGTTCGACCGCACGGCCGGCAGCTACGACCGCATCAACGCGATACTTTCGCTCGGCACCGGCCGCGCCTATCGGCGCCGCGCCCTGGCCGCCGCCGGCATCGGCCCGGGCATGCGCGTGCTCGACATCGCCACGGGGACCGGCATCCTCGCGCGCGAGGCGATCGCGCTCACCGGCCCAACCGGCCAGGTGATCGGGCTGGACCCCAGTGCCGGGATGATCGCCGCCTGCCGCGCCGCGCTGACCATGCCGCTGATCCGCGGCGAGGCGGAACACCTCCCCCTCGCCGATGCCAGCGTGGACGCCATCACCCTGGGCTACGCGCTGCGCCACATGGGCGACCTCACCGCCCTGTTCGCCGAATGCCGCCGCGTGCTCAAGCCAGGCGGCATCTTCCTCATCCTGGAAAAGACCCGGCCAACCACGCGGCTGCGCAAGGCGGTTGCCTATGCCTGGGTCGGCCTCATCGTTCCGGCACTGGCCGGCAGCCGCGATGGCCGCGCCCTGATGCGCTACTACTGGGACACGGTGCAGAATTGCGTCCCGCCCGAAACCATCCTCGCCGCGCTGGCGGAGGCCGGGTTCGAGGCCCCCCAGCTGACCCGGGAGCTGGACGTGTTCGGCGCCTATGTGAGCCGGAAAT
>JBKJNV010000563.1:0-4146 GCA_046593435.1 Roseomonas sp. | reverse complement strand
ACAGCCTGATCAAATCCGAAATGGCCGCGTCCGGCTCCCCGCTCGCGGGCGAAATGTCCGGCCACGTGTTCTTCGCCGATAAATGGTACGGCTTCGACGACGCACTATACGCCGCCGTGCGCCTGCTCGGCATTATCGCCCGCAACGGCGAAAAACTTTCCGCCGTGCGCGAAGCCCTGCCCCACGTTATCAACACGCCGGAAGTCCGCTTCGATTGCGACGACGTCCGCAAGTTCAAAGTTATCGAGGAAGTTGCCGCCCGCCTGCGAGAATCAGGCGCGGATGTTTCGGACATCGACGGTGTGCGGGTCAACACCCCGGATGGCTGGTGGCTGCTCCGGGCATCCAACACCCAGGCCGTGCTGGTCGCGCGGGCCGAGGCGAGTTCCGACGAGGGGCTTGAGCGGTTGAAGGCGAATCTGGTGCGCCATCTCACCGCGAGCGGGCTTGAAGCGCCCGATTTCTCAGGCGCCAACGCCGGGCATTGACGGCTCGGCGGGCGCTCGCCACGCTTGACCGAACAAAAAGCGCCATCGGGAGGTTGCCCATCATGTCCATCAGTCGTCGGACCTTCACCGCCGCAGCGTTCATGCTGCCGGCGCTGCGCCACGCCTCTGCGCAGGAAACCTACCCGAGCCGCCCGATCCGCATCATCGTGCCATTTCCGGCCGGCGGCACCACCGATATCCTCGCGCGCCTTTATGCGCACCGGCTGACCGAGACGCTTGGCCAATCTGTCGTGGTCGAGAATCGCGGTGGCGCTGGCGGGTCGATCGGCGCGGATGTGGTGGCGAAGGCGGCGCCGGATGGCTATACCCTGCTGTTTCACAACCTCACCTTCTGCACCACGACCGCCGCGCTCGAGTTTCAGGGCCGCGCGCCGCATTCGATCGAACGCGATTTCGCGCCGATCTCGATGGGCGCGAACGTGCCGATGATGCTGCTGGTCAATGCGTCGGTCCCGGCTCAGAACCTCGCGGATTTCGTGGCCCTCGCGCGCACGCGGACGGATATGTTCTATGGGTCCACCGGGCCGGGGAGCACGATCAACCTGGTGGGCGAGATCCTCAAGCGGGATGCGCAGATCCGCCTGGAGCATGTGCCGTTCCGCGGTGCGGCGCCGTTGGTGCAGGAAATGCTGGCCGGTCGCATCCAGTTCGGCGGCGACCAGCTTTCCTCCTCGCTCGGGCATATCCGTGGCGGCACGCTGCGTGCGATCGCAACACTTGCGGCACAGCGCGCCTCAGCGCTGCCGGATGTCCCCACGGCACGCGAGCAGGGCTTCCCGAACATCGAGTTGCTCGGCTGGAACGGCTTTTTTGCGCCGGCCCGCACGCCGGCGCCGATCCTCGCGAGGCTGCAGCGGGAAATTGCCGCCGCGGCGCGGCACCCCGCCGTTGCGACCCGCATCGCTGAGCTTGGCGCCGTCGCGGGCGGCGACACGGCCGAGGAATTCGGCGCCAATGTTCGGGCGCAACTCGCGCAGGTGCGCCCGCTGGTCTCCGAGCTGCGCATGCAGGTCGAATGATCGGCGCCGCTGCGGCGGCTTTGTGCGCGTGACGGGCGCCCCGATCTTTCTTTACGGAACCTTGCTCGACGGCCGTCGGCTCGCACGGTGCAGCGGGGATGCCACCCTGGTTCTGCGCTCCGTCCCCGCCATACTGCTCGGCTTTCGTCGCGTCAGCCTGCGCGGCACGGCCTACCCGACGCTACGCAGGGATGCTGGCGCCGCCCTTGCCGGAGAGCTGATCCGGCCCTGTGCCGCGGCGCTGCGTCGCCTCGATGCTTATGAGGGCGGCGCGTATAAGCTCTGCCCTGTTCGCGTGCTGACGGCGCGCGGTCCGCGCAAGGCGCGTGCATGGCTCGCCGCGGCGTGGCGTGCCGACGCACGACCTTGGCCGGCGTACCGACGCACGACCTTTGCCGGCGTGACCGCCACTGCTCGGTCGGGCTAGCCTGCGGCAAATCAAGGAGACTCCGCATGTTGCAGCCGCCCCCCGCCGAGCCCGGGATGCCCGAAGATGAGGTGGACACCCCGGCCCTCGTCCTGGATCTCGACGCCTTCGAGGCCAATCTCGACATGATGGCCGCACTTCTGGCACCGACCGGAACCCGGCTGCGTGCGCACGCGAAAACCCACAAATCCAGTGTCATCGCGAAGCTTCAGATGGCGCGCGGCGCGATCGGGCAATGCGTGCAAAAGGTGTCCGAGGCCGAAGCGCTCGCCTGGGGTGGCATCGGCGACATCCTGGTGAGCAATCAGGTGGTCGGTGCCCGCAAACTCGCGCGCTTCGCGGCCCTCGCCCATATCGCCGAGGTCGCGATCTGCGTCGATGATCCGGTACAGGTCGCCGCCATCGAGGCCGCCGCCGAAGCCGCGGGCGTGCGCATCCCGGTCCTTGTCGAGATCGATGTCGGCGCCGCGCGCTGCGGCGTCGAACCCGGGCCGCCCGCCGTCGCGCTCGCCGAACACATCGCCGCGTCGCGGCATCTGCGCTTTGGCGGGCTGCAGGCCTATCACGGCAGCGCGCAACACCAGCGCACGCCCGAGCAGCGTGCCGCCTCCATTGCCCATGCCGCGGAGAGTTGCCGGCGCACGGTCGAACAGCTGCGCCAGCGCGGGCTGGACTGCCCGATCATCGGCGGCGCCGGCACCGGCACCTTTCGGCTGGAGGCAGCAAGCGGTGTCTATACGGAAATCCAGGCCGGCTCCTACGCCTTCATGGATGCCGACTACGCCCGCAACACAGACGCCCCACCGTTTCGCCACGCGCTGTTCGTGCTGGCCACGGTGATGAGCCGCGCCATCCCTGGCGTTGCCGTGGTCGATGCCGGGCACAAGGCCATTGCCATTGATTCCGGGCTGCCGGTGGTTTGGGACCGGCCTGGCCTGCGCTATGGGGGGGCCTCGGACGAACACGGCAAGATCATGATCGAGGATGGCGTACCACCGGCGCTCGGCGAGAAGCTTCGCCTCATCCCCGGCCATTGCGACCCGACGGTGGATCGTCACGATTGGTATGTCGGCGTCCGCGGTGGCCGCGTCGAATGCCTTTGGCCGGTGAGTGCACGCGGGGCGATGGCCTGATCTTTTCCCCATCTGCCCGGTAGGGGCTTGCCCTTCCTCTCACGCGGCGTAACAAGCGCGCACCTTCTGGGGGTCTGCCACGAGCGATGCGTTCACTGTCAGCCTCGCGCCGCGCCTTGCTCGCCGCCGCACTCCTCGGTGTGGCGGCGCCGGCTATGGCGCAGGGTGCCAGCCGCAGCTTCACCACCAGCGACGGCGTTCGGTTGCACTACCTCGACGCCGGCCAGGGCCGACCCATCCTGCTGGTCCCGGGATGGTGCATGCCGGCCTGGATCTGGGAAAACCAACTGCGTGCCTTGGCCCGCACCCATCGGGTGATCGCCTTCGACCCACGCTCCCAGGGGCGATCCCAGATCGCCCAGCGTGGGCATGAGCCAGGGCGGCGTGGCCGCGACATCGCCGAGCTGGTCGCCCATCTTGGCGTGCCGCGCATCGTGGTGGTCGGCTGGTCGCTTGGCGTGCTCGACACCCTCGCCTGCATTGCCGAGCACGGGGACCAGCGCATCGCGGGCCTGGTGCTGGTCGATAATTCCGTGGGCGAGGGGCCGCCGCCGAGTGGCACCTGGCGCTCGCGCTTCATCCCCAACCTGCGTGCTCGGCGTGAGCCAACGGTGCGCGCTTTCGTGGCCGCGATGTTCCGCACGCCCCAGCCGCCTGATTACCTCGCGCGGTTGGGCGACGACGTCCTCCGCGTGCCCCTGCAGGCGAGCATCGACCTGCTCTCCTATCCCCGCCCGCGCGAATACTGGCGAACGGCGGTGCATGGCACGCGCCGGCCCGTGCTCTACGCGATCCGCCCGAACTACGCGACGCAGGGCGAGTACCTCGCCGCATCGCACCCGACAGCTCAGGTGGAGATATTCGAGTCGGCGGGCCACGCCCTGTTCGTGGATGAGGCGGCGCGCTTCAACATGCTGCTGGCCGATTTTGCGCAGCGCCGGGCCGCCTGGGCATGACCGCTTCACCGGTGACCGCGCGGGCCCTGGTGCCGCTGTTTCTGATCTCGCTGGCGGCGGTTGCGCTGGAGACCGGGCTCACGCGCTTCTTCGCTGTCGCGA
>JBKJNV010000432.1:0-7037 GCA_046593435.1 Roseomonas sp. | reverse complement strand
TTTTCCGGCTTCTGTCAACATTGCTTTACGTCAGTCTTGCTTGACACATGATCAGTCGGCGACTTAGCTTTCCCACAGGGAGGCGGGTGCTCTCTCAGCGAGCCAATGGTCGAAGGCACATCCGTTCCGCGCTTTTGCTGAACACCGATGCACTTCCGGCCAAAGCCCACTGAAACCCAAAGCCCGAGGCTGCGGAAGAAGGAAAGTGACGCCAATGAGCCGGAACGGTGTTTTTGACCCGATTATCTCCGCAATGGATTGCAGCCCCTTTGGCGCCGCCTGCGGCCGCAAGGTCCAGCGCCGGGCGCAGACACTCCCGCTCTACACGCCGGAGGAACGCGCGCGCCGCGACGCGACGCCCTGGACGATGGTGCAGGGAATCCTCGCCCCGGTGCAGTTCCTCATCTTCCTTGTCAGCCTTGGCTTCGTGCTGCGCTACCTCGCCACCGGTGAGGGGCTGGCGGCCGCAACGGCCTCCGTCGTCGTGAAGACGCTCGCGCTCTACACCATCATGATCACCGGCTGCATCTGGGAGCGCCGTGTGTTCGGGCGCTATCTTTTTGCGCCCGCCTTCTACTGGGAAGACATGTTCTCCATGCTCGTGCTGGCACTGCACACGGGCTATCTGATCGCGGTCGCGACGGGCTTTGGCGATGCGCAATTCCAGATGTGGCTCGCACTGGCCGCCTACGCTGCCTACGTCGTCAATGCCGCGCAGTTCATCATCAAGCTGCGGATGGCGCGGCGTGACGCTCAACCAGCCTACCCGCATGGGCACGCCGCGTGAGCGCTGAAGCGGCACTTCTACCGAATGCCGCCGGCTGCGAAGACGCGCCGGTTCTCCGCCAGCGGGGCCAACGTGAAGTCTTCTGCGGCCTGACCGGCATCGTCTGGCTGCACCGCAAGATCCAGGATGCGTTCTTCCTGGTCGTCGGCAGCCGCACCTGCGCCCATCTGCTGCAATCCGCCGCCGGCGTGATGATCTTCGCCGAGCCCCGCTTCGCCACCGCGATCCTCGATGAGCGCGACCTCGCGGGACTCGCTGACGCCAATGACGAACTCGACCGCGTCGTCGCGCGCCTGCTGGAACGCAGGCCGGACATCCGCATGCTGTTCCTGGTCGGCTCCTGCCCTTCCGAGGTGATCAAGCTCGATCTTTCGCGCGCCGCGCAGCGCCTCGACCGCGCCCAGGGCGATGTGCGCGTGCTGTATTATTCGGGCAGCGGCATCGAGACGACGTTTACCGAAGGCGAGGATGCCTGCCTCGCCGCGCTGGTGCCGGAAATGCCCGCGGCGAAGGACAGCACGCCGTCGCTGCTCATCGTGGGTTCGCTTGCCGAAGTCGTCGAAGACCAGATGCAGCGGCTGTTCGCCGCCATGGGCATCGATGATGTACGCTTCCTTCCGCCCCGCCGCGCCCGTGACCTGCCGCCGGTGGGCCGCGGCACGCGCATGCTGCTGGCCCAGCCCTTCCTCGCCAATACCGCTCGCGCCCTCGAAGCCCGCGGCGCCACACACCTGCCGGCCGCCTTTCCGCTCGGCGCCGAGGGCACCACCCTATGGCTGCGCGCCGCCGCCGATGCCTTCGGCGTAGCGCCGGCACGCTTCACCGAGGCGACGGCGAGCGCGGAAGACCGTGCCCGCCGCGCGCTGGCACCGCTGCGCGAGACGCTCGCCGGCAAGACACTGTTCCTGTTCCCCGACTCGCAGATGGAAATCCCGCTCGCGCGTTTCCTCGCGCGCGAGGTCGGCATGATCCCCCTCGAAGTGGGCACGCCCTATCTGCACCGCGCGCATCTTGCGCCTGAGCTCGCCTTGCTGCCGCGCAGCGCCCGGCTTTCCGAAGGCCAGGATGTGGAGCTGCAGCTGGACCGCTGCCGCGAAGCGCAGCCGGACCTTGTGCTCTGTGGCCTCGGTCTTGCCAATCCGCTGGAGGCCGAGGGGCTCACGACCAAATGGTCCATCGAGACCGTCTTCACACCGATCCAGGGCTACAATCAGGCGGCGGATCTGGCTGAGCTTTTCGCGCGGCCGCTGCGGCGGCGTGCCCGGCTGATGGTGTAGACCATGCAGCTCGCGGTCTGGACCTATGAAGGCCCTCCCCACGTCGGTGCGATGCGGATTGCCGATGCCATGCAGGGCCTGCACTACGTGCTGCATGCGCCCCAGGGCGACACCTACGCCGACCTGCTTTTCACCATGATCCAGCGCAATGATCGCCGGCCGCCTGTCACCTACACCACCTTCCAGGCGCGCGACCTTGGCTCCGACACGGCGGACCTGTTTCGTCGTGCGGTTCTGGACAGCCATGCGCGCTTCAAGCCCGAAGCGATCCTCGTCGGCGCCAGCTGCACGGCAGAGCTGATCCAGGATGATCCAGGCGGGCTGGCGAAAAGCCTCGGCCTGCCGGTGCCGGTCGTGGCGGTGGAGCTGCCGGCCTACCAGAAGAAGGAAAACTGGGGCGCGGCCGAGACGCTTTACCAGTTGGTGCGCGCTTTCGCTCGCCGGGACGTCGCCAAGCGCACCGAAGGCCGGCCGCTGTGCAACATTCTTGGGCCCTGCTCGCTCGGCTTCCGTCACCGCGATGATATTCTCGAAGTTCAGGCGCTGCTTGCCGATATCGGCGTCGACGTGAACGTGGTGGCACCCCTGGGCGCGCGGCCTTCCGATCTCGCGCGGCTTGGTGAGGCACAGTTCAATGTCGTGCTCTACCCCGAGATCGCCGGGACGGCCGCCGCCTGGTTGCAGCGCAATTTCGCGCAGCCGGCAACGAAGGTCGTGCCAATCGGTGTCGGTGCGACACGGGACTTCATCGCAGAGGTCGCTGGGCTCGCGGGTCTGCCGGTGCCGCAGACCATGGAATCGCGGCTTCCCTGGTACTCGCGCTCGGTCGACTCGACCTACCTCACTGGCAAGCGCGTCTTCATCTTCGGCGATGCCACCCACGCCATCGCCGCCGCACGCGTTGCGAGCGAGGAGCTGGGCTTCCAGGTCGTAGGCCTCGGCACCTATTCCCGCGAATTCGCACGCGATGTGCGTGAGGCTGCCGCGCGCTACGGCGTGGAGCCACTGATCACCGACGACTACCTCGATGTTGAGGCCGCCATCACCGCGCTGCAGCCCGAACTCGTGCTGGGGACGCAGATGGAGCGCCACGTTGCCAAGCGCCTCGGCGTGCCCTGCGCGGTGATCTCCGCCCCTGTGCATGTGCAGGATTTTCCGGCCCGCCGCTCGCCGCAGATGGGCATGGAAGGGGCGAACGTTCTTTTCGACACCTGGGTCCACCCGTTGATGATGGGACTCGAGGAACACCTGATCGGGATGTTCCGCGAGGATTTTGAGTTCCATGACGGCGCTGCGCCCTCGCACCTCGGCCACGCCGTCAAGGCGCCGACGGTGGCCGTGGCGGACGCTCTCGAAGGGCCTGTCGCAGCGGATGGTCTCTGGACCGCCGAGGCCGAGCGCGAGCTGAAGAAAATACCGTTTTTCGTGCGCGGCAAGGCTCGCCGCAACACGGAACGCTTTGCCCAGGAACGCGGGTTGCGCTCCATCAATGTCGAGGCACTCTACGATGCAAAAGCGCACTACAGCCCCTGAGCAGCCCCTGATGCGCGTCGTCGTCGTGACGATGGACAGCCATTTTGGCGGCGCGATCGTGGCTGCCCGGGCCGCGCTGCGCCGGCAGTCGCCCAACATCGAATTCACCATGCACGCGGCCGATGAATTCGCTTCCGACGAGGCAGCGCTGGCCCGTTGCCATGAGGATATCGCCCGCGCCGACATCATCATCGCAGGCATGCTGTTCCTCGAAGACCACATCCGTCTGGTGCAGCCGCAAATGGCCGCCCGGCGCGACAACTGCGACGCGATGGTCTGCGCACTTTCGGCCCCAGAGATCATGAAGCTGACGCGCATCGGCAAGTTCTCCATGGCGGGCGAGGCCAAGGGCTTTGTGGGCCTGCTCAAGAAGCTGCGCGGCAAGAAGACGGGTGCGGGCGCAAGCGGCGCCGGCCAGATGAAGATGCTGCGCGAATTGCCGAAGTTCCTGCGCTTCATCCCCGGCACGGCGCAGGATGTGCGCGCCTATTTCCTGACCTTGCAGTACTGGCTGGCGGGGTCCGCCGACAACCTGACCAGCTTGGTCGGCATGCTGGTGAATCGCTACGCCGCCGGCCCGCGCAAGGTGCTGTCCGGGGCCTTCACCGTGCATCCGCCCATCCACTACGCGGATGTCGGCCTCTACCATCCGCGCGCGAAGGGTCGCGTGACGGAGCGGTTCGAAGACGTGCCGACCGTTGGCAAGCGCGGCACCGTGGGCCTCATCCTGCTGCGCTCCTATGTGCTCGCCGGCAACGCCGCCCATTACGACGGCATGATCGCGGCCATCGAGGCGAAGGGGCTGAACGTGCTGCCGGTCTTCGCCAGCGGCCTGGATGCGCGCCCCGCGATGGACCGCTTCTTGATGCGCAATGGTGTGCCCGCAGTCGATGCGATCGTCTCGCTGACCGGCTTCTCGCTGGTGGGAGGCCCCGCCTACAATGACGCTCGCGCAGCCGAGACGGCGCTCGCCGCCTTCGATGTGCCCTACATCACCGCGCATCCGCTGGAATTCCAGACCACGAAGCAGTGGCGCGCTGATGCGCGCGGCTTGCTGCCTGTGGAAGCGACGATGATGGTCGCAATCCCCGAACTCGATGGCGGCATCTGGCCCATGACCTTCGGTGGTCGCTGCGGCGCCACCAGCGAAGCCGAGCGTTGCGCCCGCTGCGTCGGCCCGAACAGCGCCTGCATCGGCCGCGACTGCTCGCGCGACATGGTCGCCAATGACGAGCGCGCAGAAATGCTGGCCTCCAGGGTAGAGCGCCTCGTCGTACTGCGCCGCGCGGCCCGTTCGGAGCGCAAGATCGCGACCGTGCTGTTCAACTTCCCGCCCAATGCCGGCACCACCGGCACGGCCGCCTATCTGGGCGTCTTCGCCTCCCTGCTCAACACCATGCGGGCGATGAAGGCGGCGGGCTACACCGTGGATGTGCCGGAGAGCGAAGCTGCGCTGCGCACCGCGGTCATCGACGGCAATCGTGAAATCCATGGCACCAACGCCAATGTGGCCGCGCGCATCTCCGCCGATGACCATGTGCGTGACACGCCTTGGCTCGATGAGATCGAGCGGCAATGGGGCCCCTCTCCGGGCAAGGTGCAAACCGATGGCCGGGACATCTTCATCCTTGGCAAGCAGTTCGGGAATGTCTTCGTCGGCATCCAGCCAAGCTTCGGTTATGAAGGCGACCCGATGCGGCTTCTTTTCGAACACGGGTTCTCGCCGACCCACGCGTTCACAGCCTTCTATCGGTGGCTGCGGCGCGACTTCAATGCGAATGCGGTGCTGCATTTCGGCACCCATGGCGCGCTGGAATTCATGCCCGGCAAGCAGGCCGGCATGTCGGGCGAATGCTGGCCGGACCGCCTCATCGGAGACCTGCCGAATTTCTATCTCTACGCCTCGAACAATCCCTCCGAGGGCATGATCGCGAAGCGCCGTGCCGGCGCCGCGCTGATCAGCTACCTGACGCCGCCGGTCTCCTCGGCCGGCCTCTATCGCGGCCTGATCGACCTGAAATCCTCGGTGGATCGCTGGCGTGGGCTGGAACCCGATGCCGATGTCGGCCAGCGGGCTGCGCTTGCTGGGCTGATTCAGGCGCAGGCGTCGGCGGTGAACCTCGCCACGACAGAGCCGGTCTGGGGCGATACTGCGGACGCCGCGATCGTTGCGCTGACCCGCTCGCTGCTGGAACTCGAATACACGCTCATCCCGCACGGCCTGCACATCGTGGGTGAGCCGCCCAACGCCGAACAGCGCGGCGAGATGCTTGATGCCGCCGGCATCACGGATGTCCCCGAGCGCGCCCGTCTCGATGCGCTGCTCGGCACCGACTACGAAATCCCCGGCATCCTGCATGCTCTGGACGGTGGCTATATCCGCCCCGCACCCGGCGGCGACCTGCTGCGCAACACGGATGTCCTGCCCACGGGGCGCAACGTCCACGGCTTCGATCCCTTCAAGCTGCCCAGCGCATTCGCAATGGGCGACGGTGCGCGCCAGGCGACCCGTCTGCTGGAGCGTCACCAGGCCGATGGCCATGCCATGCCTGAGACGGTGGCCATGGTGCTTTGGGGCACCGATAATCTGAAGACGGAAGGCGGCCCGATCGCACAGGTGCTGGCCCTGATGGGCGCGGCGCCGCGCTTCGACAGCTATGGCCGCCTCACCGGCGCACAGCTGTTGCCGCTGGAGACTCTCGGCCGTCCGCGGATCGACGTGGTCATCTCGCTGTCGGGCATCTTCCGCGACCTGCTGCCGCTGCAGATGAAGCTGCTGGCGGAATCGGCGCTGCTGGCGGCCCAAGCCGACGAGCCGGCCGAGATGAACTTCATCCGCAAGCATGCCCTCGCGCACATGGCCGAGCATGGCGGCAGCATCGAGGACGCAGCGCTGCGCGTCTTCGGCAATGCGGACGGCGCTTATGGCGCGAACGTCAATTCGCTGGTGGGCGAAGGTGGTTGGAATGACGAGGACGAGCTCGCCGAAGCCTATGTGAAGCGCAAGGGCTTTGCCTATGGCGTGGATGGCAAGCCTGCGCGGCACGACAAGCTGCTGGGCAGCGTGCTCGCCACCGTCGATGTCACCTACCAGAACCTCGACAGCATCGAGGTGGGTGTCACCACGGTGGACCATTACTTCGATACGCTGGGTGGTATCAGCCGCGCTGTGCGCCGCGCCCGGGGCGGGATCGCCTCGGCCGTCTATATCGGCGACCAGACCCGCGGCGACGGTCTGGTGCGCACCATCTCCGAGCAGGTTGCGCTCGAGACTCGCACACGCGCCCTGAACCCGAAATGGTACGAGGCCCTGCTCAAGCACGGTTTCGAAGGGGTGCGAGAGATCGAGGCGCATGTGACCAACACCATGGGCTGGTCCGCGACCACCGGTGATGTCGCACCCTGGATCTACCAAAATCTTGCCGAGACCTATGTGCTGG
>JBKJNV010000294.1:0-4546 GCA_046593435.1 Roseomonas sp. | reverse complement strand
GGCCGACCAGCGCCAGCAGCCGGTCGCGGTGGTGGCCCTGGCACGCGGCACCCCGCCCCGGCTCGTCATTCAGGTACCGGTGAACATTGCGGTCGCCGAGCCCGCGCGCCTCACGCTCGACCCGCCGCTGGTGCTGCCCTTCCGCAGCTGCGTGCCGCAAGGCTGCTTCGCGGAATTCGCGCTGGGCGATGCGGCGGTGATGGCGCGGCTCCGCACGCGTGCGGCCGATGCGCCGACGCGGCTGGAATGGCGCGACCCATCGGGCGCCCAGCAGGGTGTGCCGGTGTCCTTCCGCGGCTTCTCCGACGCCTTCGACGCACTGGGCCGCGAGGCGCCCTGAGGGCGCCTCGCCGCAGCATCAGAACAGCAGGCCCTTGCGCAGCTTGCCGTGCACGCCCTTCTCGCCGTTCACCGTCTGCGTCACCGCGAAATCCACCGCCAGCGAGCAGAACTGGTAGGCATCCGCATCCGACAGGTTCGAGCGCGAGCAGATGAACGCGATCATCTCCCGCAGCGCCTGCTTCATCGCGAGGTCCAGATCCTCGTTCAGCCCCATCGTGATGTAGTGGGTCGGCGTCTCGGCGCGGGGGAAGCGCAGGATGGGGTCATGCGCCCCGCCACCCTTGACCACGCTCAGCTTGAACGTGCCGGTGAGGTTGATCTCGAGCGCGTTGATGCACACCTCGCCATCGCCCTGCACGCCATGGCCGTCACCGGCGGAAAACATCGCACCTTCGGTAAAGACCGGCAGGAACAGCGTGGAGCCCGCCGTCAGCTCCTTGTTGTCGAGGTTGCCGCCATGCGCCCGCGGCTCCTTGGTGTTGATCATCCCCCAGTCGCGTGGCGGGGCCACGCCCATCACGCCGAAGAAGGGCGCAAGCGGCAGTTCCATGCCGCCCTCCGCGGGACCGAAGGGCAGCCGGCAGACCATGCGCTCCCGGTCGGCGGGGATGTGCAGCGTGCGGCGATAGGGGAAGTCTTCGGGCAGCGTGCCGAACAGCGGCCGGAACCCACAAAAACCCCAATCGGAGCCGAGTTCGATCTTCTCGATGTCCACGCGCAGCATGTCGCCGGGCTCGGCACCCTTCACCGCCACGGGGCCGGTGATGACATGCGCGCCCAGGCGCGGCGTCTTCGCATGCACCTCCCGCAGCACGGGGTGGACGGCCATCATGCTCTCGCGCGACGGCATCACTTCCGGCCCGCCGGAGAGGCATTCGAGCACCACGGTGTCGCCGCTGTCGATCTCGGCCACGGCGGGGAAGCTGGCGTCGAAGGCGCCCCAGCGGATGACATCGACACTGGCATCGACGCGAATGGTCTTCGGCATGGCCTGCTCCCTTGTTCAAGGCAGACCTCAACCGTCGCGCGGCCCCGCGTCAAGTCGCGGCAGCGAGGGATTTCAGCGCACCGGCGGCAGGCGGCGCTGATCGCCCGGGCAGATGCGCGCCAGGCGATCATATTCGGCCGCGGTGTCGATGCGGCCATGGCCCTCCAGCCGGGCGCGGCGCATCGCGGCCAGATGCGGCTCCACCGCCTGGCGCAGCCCGGCCTGCAGCTGGCCCGTGGCCGCCTCGGCATTCGCCGCCCGCACGCTGGCGCGCCGCGCCCATTCCGTTACCGCGCCCCGCAGCGCCTGTTCGGCCTGGGCGAGTGTGGCGCGGTTCACCGCGACATGGCGCTGCTCATGCGCCAGCACCTCGCGCCACAGGCACCCCTGCGGGGGGATTTCCTCGGCGATGCGGATCGCGTGCTCGACATGGGCGAGCACGATGGTGACGCGGTCCGCCACCGCGCAGACCCGGCCATCGGTTTGGCGCAGGTAGCGCGCGGCCAGTTCCATGCGCCATTCAACGCGCGAGGCGGTGACGCCCAGATGCTCATCATGGATGCGCTGCGCGGCTGGGATGCGCTGCGCGGCTGGGGCGCCCTGCGCGGTTGGGGTGCGCTGCGCGGCTGGGGTGCGCGGCGCCACCGCCTGCATCTGGCCGCGCAGTGCCTCCATCGGCACTGTGCTGACCACCGGGTCGGGGTCGTCGCGGCTGATGGAGATCGTGGCACCGGTGGCCGGGCAGGCCGCATGCGCCATACCACCCGCCAGCAGCGCCCATAGGATCAGCGCAAGCCTTGCGGCGCGCGTCACAGCCAGCCTTTGCGCCGAAAATACAGCACCGGCAAAATGGCGGCCGCGAGCATGAGCCCAATCGCCATCGGATACCCCCAATCCCAGTTCAGCTCCGGCATGGACCTGAAGTTCATGCCGTAGATGCTGGCGATCAGCGTCGGCGGCATCAAGGCCACGGACGCCACGGTAAAGGTCTTGATGATGGCGTTCTGCTCGACATTGATGATGCCAAGCGTGGCGTCGAGCAGGAACTGCGCCTTGTTATTTAGGAAGTTAGCGTGCTCGACGAGTGAGCGGACGTCGCGCACCAGCGTCTTGATCAACGCCTGGTTTTCCTTGCGCACAGCGATGCCCTTCTCCGCGCCGACGAACGTCAGGATGCGCGACAGGCCAAGCAACGTCTCCGACGCCCGCGTGGTCACCTCGCCGACCTGGCCGAGGGTCAGCAGCGTCTCGCGCAGATCGGCATCGCGCCGGCTGGCCTTTACCCCCTTGGCGCGGGCGGAGCGGAAGGCACTCTGGCTCGCGCGGTCCATGTCGCTGCCCACGCGCTCAAGGATGTCGGCCAGCCGGTCCACCACCTGCTCGAACAAATGCAGCATCACCGCGTCGGACGAGGCGAGCAGCGTGCCCGGGACGCGCTGGGCCCGTGCGCTGAACACCACGAAAGCCTTGGGGGTGGCGTAGCGCACCGTGATCAGGTGCTCGGGCGTGAGCACGAAGGTGATGGCGGTCGAGCCATATTCACCGCCATCGACGCCGTAGAGGAAGTTGGCGGTCAGGAACAACGCCTCCGCCTCGCGGTAGATCCGCGAGGAGCTTTCGATTTCCTGCATTTCCTCGCGCGTGGGGATTTCGAGGCTGAGCGCAGTCTGCACCGCATGCTCCTCCTCGGGCGAGGGGTTCAGCAGGTCGATCCAGACGGCAGCGCGGAGGTTATCAGGCTCTGCAACTGCGGCGGCGTTGCGGCCATGCGGCTCCGGCAAGACGACGCTGATTTGAGAGACTGCGCCTTCGCGCATCAGGCAATGGCCGTCCTTGACGCTCCAGCTGGTCAGCATGGTCCTGCGGCCTCCACCTGAGGGGTTCGGCTTTTACTTGGAGTGGGCGCATCCCGCCGCGACTGGGACGCAATTCATGACAGGACCGTCACATTATACAGATCATCCAGCGTTGACCCAACGATCGCCCCTCGCCGGTTCAACGGCGGGGGCTGGCGCGTCCCGGCAAGCCGGAGCGGTCAGGCCGCTGGGCGCGGCGGCGTGGCGGCCGAAGCCTGCGCGGTCGTCGCGGTGGTGCTGGCGGCGGCCGGCCCGGGGATCGTGCCGGTGGCGCCGGGCGATGTCGCCGGCGGCGTCATGGACGCGTCGGGCTCCTCTTCCTTCATGTTGTTCTTGAAGGATTTGATGCCCTTGGCGAGGTCGCCCATGAGCCCGCTGATCTTGCCGCTGCCGAACAGCAGCAGCACCACGAGCAGCACAACAAGCCAATGCCAGATGCTGAAGGTACCCATCGTGACGCCTCAATATTCTGTGGCGGACCGCCCCGGCGGCGGCCGCGTTCATGCCGGTATCCGCCGCACCCTAATCGCGCGGCGGCCCGGGCGCAAACGGGAGGTAGGGCGCCGAGAGGCCGACTGCAACGGCCAAAATCCCTGGCGCGATACCTTCTTGACATGCCCGCCAAAGATTACGATAAGTACATCTGATCCGGGCCCCTCTGGCGACCGTTCCTTCACCTTGCGCGGGCGATTGCCTTGCCGGTGACGTGCGGTCGCGATGTCGGATCGGCGTGCAACATCACGCCGGTCTCGACGCATCGTGGCCGGCCGTCCGAGAGGTGGATCAACCAGTGGAATTCATGGCGTTGGAATGGATCGGGAAACCGGTCTGGATGTGGGCGGCTTTCATCGGGCTCGTCGTGGCACTGCTTGCCTTCGACCTGGGCGTGCTCAACAAGACCGATCGCGAAATGGGCATCGCAGAGAGCCTCAAGCTCTCGGCCTTTTACTTCACCATCGCGCTGACCTACGGGGTGGGCATCTGGTGGGCTTACGAGGCCGGGCACATCGACACCGAGGACGGCACCCATGCCGGCATCGCCTATTTCACCGGGTTCTTCATCGAAAAAGCGCTGTCGATCGACAATGTCTTCGTCATTTCGCTGATTTTCGGCTTCTTCGCGATCCCGCGCCGCTACCAGTACCGCGCGCTGGTCTGGGGCATCCTCGCGGTGATCCTGCTGCGCGGGCTGATGATCGCGGTCGGTGCCGCGCTGGTGCAGGAATACTCCTGGGTGCTCTACATCTTCGGCGCCTTCCTCGTGTTCACCGGCATCAAGATGATGGTGGTGCCCGAGAGCGAGCCGGACGTGTCGAAGAACCCCGTCGTCCGCTTCATGCGGGCCCGCATGCGCGTGACC
>JBKJNV010000652.1:0-2574 GCA_046593435.1 Roseomonas sp. | reverse complement strand
GCCCTGATGCTCGCCGGCCGCCACATCCTGCTGGTCGTCTCGGGCAGCGTGGCGGCCTACAAGGCTCTGGAACTCACGCGGCTTCTCCGCCGCACCGGCGCGCAGGTCACCCCCATCCTGACCGCCGGCGGCGCCCGCTTCGTCACGCGAGAAGCCCTGGCCGCGATCTCCGGCTCCCGCGTGCATGACGACCTCTGGGCGGCCGAGGCAGAGATCGGCCATATCCGCCTCGCGCGGATGCCGGATCTGGTGGTGGTCGCCCCCGCCTCGGCCGACCTGCTCGCGAAGATGGCCGCCGGCCTCACCGACGACCTTGCGACCTGCGTGCTGCTGGCCACCCGCGCGCCCATCCTCGTCGCCCCCGCGATGAACCCCGCCATGTGGGAGCACGCCGCGACGCGGGCCAATATGGCCACCCTGCGCGCGCGCGGCATCGCCTTCATCGGCCCCGAGGACGGGCCGATGGCAGAGCCGGAATCCGGCCCAGGCCGCCTCGCGGAACCGGCCACGATCCTGGCCGCCATCACCGCCCACTTCACCCGGCCCGCACCGCTGGCTGGCCGCCACATCCTGGTGACCAGCGGCCCCACGCATGAGCCGATCGATCCGGTGCGCTACATCGCGAACCGATCCAGCGGCAAGCAGGGCCACGCCATCGCCGCCGCACTCGCAGCCCTCGGCGCCCGCGTCACGCTGGTCAGCGGCCCAGTCGCCATCGCCGACCCCGCCGGCGTCACGGTTCGGCGCGTCGAGACGGCGCGCGACATGCTCGCCGCCTGCGAGGCCGCCCTGCCCGCCGATGCCGCCATCTTCGCCGCCGCGGTCGCCGATTGGCGATCCGCCGCCGCGCCCACCCAGAAGCTGAAAAAGCAGCCCGGCGAGGCCCCGCCGCCACTGCCCCTCGCGCTCAACCCCGACATCCTCGCGACCATCGCGCAGCACGCCCACCGCCCCCGCCTGGTCATCGGCTTCGCCGCCGAGACCGAACGGGTGGTGGAACACGCGCGCGAAAAGCGCATCCGCAAGGGCTGCGACTGGATACTGGCCAACGACGTCTCCGGCGACGTGATGGGCGGCGACGCCAACACCATCCACCTCATCACCACCGACGCTGTTGAGGATTGGCCGCGCCTGTCCAAGGCCGAGGTCGCCACACGCCTTGCCGCGCGCGTGGCGAAGGCGCTCGTCTGATCGCGTGCCCAGCTTCCAGGGCATAGAATTCGACCACACGGTCGAAGGCGTGACAGGGCTGCTGCGGCAGATATCCTTCACCATCGCCGATCCCAACGCCATCACCGTCGCAAACGTCGTCCTCCCGATCAGCTGCGTGCGGGTGACCTTCACCGCCAGCGGCGGGCTTTCCATCGGCGTGCCCTTCGACCATCGCTGGACCGAAGAATTGTCCAATATGACGCAGCGCTGGCTGCAGGCCTGGCCGATCTTCCTCACCGCCCGGCGCCGCCACCCGCAGGCCCAGGGCCACACGCTGCTCTGCGTGAACGACATCCCCGACCAGCCTGGCGTCGCGTTCTCCGGCAACAACCCCGGCAGCGTGCTGATCCCCGACGCGGATTTCATCCGCAGCCAAGGCTACGCATCCCTGCGCCGCTTCGCACGCGACGCCGGCCGCCCCTGGCGCGACCGGCGCGACGTGGTGTTCTGGCGCGGCTCCAGCACCGGCCGCCCGCGCATCACGGAAGGCGAAGCGGTCGCCACCATCCCGCGCATCCGCCTCGCCCGCCTGGTGCGCGAATGGCAGCGCGACGACCTGTTCGACATCGGCATCACCCAGATGGTCCAGGTGGATGAGGCCGCCGCGACGCTCGCCGCCACCTACGGCATCATGGCCAAGGCCGTGCCGCAGGAAGCCTTCGGCCATTACCGCCACAGCCTCGACATCGACGGCAACACCAGCAGCTGGGCCGGGCTGTTCGGCAAGCTGATCCTGGGCAACACGGTGCTCAAGATCGACTCCGCCGCCGGGCACCGCCAATGGTTCTACGACCGCCTGATCCCGTTCAAAAACTTCGTCCCCGTGCGCGCAGACCTCACGAACCTGCTCCCCACCGCCGAATGGATGCGACACAACCCCACCGCCGCCGAAGCCATCGCCACACGCGGCGCCGCACTCGCCGACGCCATGAGCTTCGAAGCGGAGATGGCCGCAGGCGCGGACCGCATCATCGCGGCGCTGCGGGATGATTGAGGGGTGAGGGAAAGGCTGGGGCGCTGCCCCAGACCCCGCCGGGGATCGCGCGGACCCCCGAACCCCGGCATGCGTTGGTCTTGGGATTGGGGGGGCGGGCTTGGCAGTTGGCTATCCAGAACCCGTCGCGGAGAGAGGGCGGCTGGTGCGCGCGTGCCATTGGAAAACGCCCTCCGGCCGCCCTCTCTCCGCGACGGGTCCGCGAAGCGAAACCACCCCAGACCCATCCCCCAATCCCAAGTACCAACAAATGGAGGTCGAGGATCGACACGATCCTCGCGGGGTCCAGGGGCAGCGCCCCTGGCCTTCTCCTAAACCCCCAGCCGCTCCGCCGCCCCGCGCAGAAACCCGCCCAGGGCGTTGTGGAA
>JBKJNV010000528.1:0-2779 GCA_046593435.1 Roseomonas sp. | reverse complement strand
CGCCGGCATAAAGCCGCTGTGCCGGCGGCACATTGGGGGCCTCGGCACCGATGAGGGAACCAAGGCTCCCGCGGAACGCCAGGATGGAGCGGCCATTGCCGCTGAGGTCGAGATAGGTGGACCCGGTGGCACGGGCGACCAGATAGGCCTCCGAGCGGCTGAGCGAATAGCTGGGCGTCGCATTCAGGTTAAGCCGCCAGCCACGACGCGGGTCGAGCGCATTGTCCGCGCTGTCGTAGCGGGCGGCGGTGGCGAAGCCCACCAGGTTGGAAGGCTCCAGCGCCTCGCCCGGCAGGCCGGTGCGGCCGAATTCGGCGGTGGGGCCGGCGGAGGCGGTCCAACGCCGGCTGACCCGCCATTCGTACAGGAGCGAGGCTTCCATGGCGTCGCGGTCGAACGCATCGAGCCGGTCGCGGTTGAGCGAGAGGCGGGTCACCAGCGCACCATCGAAGCCGAACGGCACGGGCAGGCGAAAGGTTCCGCCCAGGCGGGCATTCGTGCGATCCAGCGCGCTGCCCAGGCGCCGCGCCTCGCCCTCGATGGTCAGGCGCTCGGCGCCGCCGAACAGGTTGCGGTGCTCCCAGCCCAGGCCGAGCGTGGCGCCGAAATTGGTCTCGTAGCCGGCCGAGGCCGTGATCGCGCGGAAGGGGCGGTCCTGCACGCGGAAGGTCACCGGCAGGCGCCCCTCGGCATCCAGTGCGGTGGCTTCCTCCACCCGCACGCTGCCGAAGGGGCCAAGGGCGAGAAGGTCCGAGCGGGCCTGCGCCACCAGCTCGGGGCTGTAGGGATTGTTGCGCAGGCGGGCAGTGGCCACGCGCCGCGCGACCTCTGGCCGAACGCCCGCGCTGCCCTCCACCGTGGCCACGACCCGGCCCGCCCTGGGGCCGGGCGCTGCGAGAAAGCGGACATCCATGGCCCGGGCCGTGTGATCCACCGTGACCTGCCGTTCGATGCGCGCGAGCGGATATCCGGCCGCGCGCCAGCCGGCCAGTGCCGCGGCCTGGGCATCGAGCACCGCATCGGCGCGGGCCGGCTGGCCGGGCATGAGCGGGATCGGTTCGGCGCCCTCCGTGGCAACGCGGCGGAGCATGTAGCGCGGCCCCGCTTCGGGGCGAATTTCGATCACGACCGGGCGCGGTGCCGCCTCGATCTCCGCGATGGTTGGCGGCGGGGCAGAGGCGGGCGTGCCAGGCAGAGCGATACGGGCGCGCCCGGCCCAGAAGCCCTCTGATTCGAAAGCGGCGCGCAGGCGCTCGGGTTCGGCGAGGATGCGCCCCTGGATGCCGGCCGCGTCGGTGGGCGCGCGCTCGCGCAGGCGGACCAGGCCCGAGGCGGCGCGCAGCAACGCATCCAGCTCCCCATTGCCGGACGGCAGGATGGTGATCGTGTGAGGCAGGCCGGCCGGCTGCGCTTCACCGGCTTCCTCCGGCGGGGTTTGGGCATGTGCAGGGGTGAGCGTCGCGTGGCTCGTGATCAGTAGTCCGATCGCGCCGAGAAGGGCGTGGCGCGCCGCGACGCGCGCATGTGACAGGTGAATCATCTGCCACAGGCTAGCCCAGGCCGGCGCGGTGTGCAGCTTGGTCGCTGTCACGGCCGTCCGCAGGATGGTCAAAACTCACCAGGCGGGGTTCAATTGCCCGCGACCTTGGCGCAATGCTCACGCGTGCGCGCGCGCGGCAGTCGCTCCGCCGGCCATGTGGGTGACGCCGCACCCGCGTTTTCCGGGCTCCGGTTTTTGATCCTCCCGCGAAATTGTCCGCCCCTGAGCCTTAGCGCGCGGAATATTGCCAACACTTCCGCATGAGCCGCGTTACCCCGGTTCCCGAACGGCACTGGATCTGCACCGCGCCGCGCGCGTTTGCCTCGGTTCCGCGCCATTCGCCCGAGGGTGGAGAGTGAGACGTGCGAATTGCATTTGGCCAAAGTCTCGGTTTCGGGCGCCTGCGTGGCATCGGCGCGAGCATGGCCGTGCTGCTTGTGCTCAGCGGCTGCGTGCAGGCTCCACCCGCAGCGCCGCGAGCGCCCGCCCGGGCATCACTGGCCCCTGTGGTCGCCCGGCCCGAGGCGCGTGTGCAACCCGCAAGCTGGCAGTTCGTTGCGCGGCCATCCGCATGCATTGCAACGGCGGCGAGCGACGGCGGACAGTTCGTGGCGACCGTCGAGGCGACCATGGTGCGCTTTGCGGTGGGCGGCGGGGAATTCGCGCGAGCACGACGCAGCGCACAGGCGAACGCGCTTGTGTTCAGCGGACCCGAGGGGGAATGGCGGCTGCCCGCCGAAGGCAGCGCGAACGGCGCGATGGCGGCGCAGCTTGGGCTTGATGAGCCATCGGTTGTCCATGTGCTTGGGTTGCTCGGGGGCGGTGTCGTCACCGCAGAGCGTGGCGGCGCCAGTACGCAGCAGTTGCGCCTTCCCGCAGGCGGGCCACAAGGACGCAGGTGGTTCGAATGCGTACGCCGCCTTCTGCTGACGTGAGGATGACCAGGCGAGGCGACGCAGGAGCGGATGCGAGACAGGGGGTGCGGTCCGATCGTCGCTGGTACCAGCCGAGCTGGCGGGGAATGCTGCGGCTTCTTGCGGTGCTGCTCATTCTTGCCGTCATCCCGGCTGCCTGGGTTCATGCGGAGTATCGTGCGGCCGCCGAGCAGACCCGCGTCGTTGCCGGTACGGGCGGCCAGTGGGCACAGGAACGCCTCGGCGCGCTCTCGGGTCGCTTCGAAACCGTCACGCTGCGTCTGCGGCCGGGCGCCACCCCTGCCGAGAACGCCGCACTGACGGC
>JBKJNV010000509.1:0-4548 GCA_046593435.1 Roseomonas sp. | reverse complement strand
GTCTCGAGCATCGCATTGTCCCCCGCCCCCGGGCTCGTCTGACCGTCGCCGGCCGCAAGCCCCTCCTGGGCGAGGGCTCTATACGCGCGACAAGTCGCGGACGCCAAGTGGGAGAATACGGCCAAACTCCTGGCACGGCGCGATATTCACTCGGGTGCCATATTCGTGGCGGTGGCCAGCCGCGCCAGTTCGACGCGCGCGCGCAGCGTCACTTGCGCCAACAGCGCGGCGAGCGCCGGGTCCGCCGCCGCCTCGCCCTCACTCAGCGCGGCCAGGCGCGCCGGCAGCCCGGCATCCACCACGCCGCGCAGCAACCCCGCCTGTAGGGCGGACAGCGTGGCAAGCAGCGCGAGACCGCGCGCCCGCGCCCGCGCATCCCGCTCAGCGGCGGCGCCGGACTCCTGCAACCCGAGCAGCGACAGCGCCGTGGCGGGGGTCGCCGCCGCGGAGGCCGCCACATCCGATGCCGCACCCTGCCCCTGCGCCAGCCGGAAGCCGCCCGCGCCGCGCGCCGCGCGCGCTGAAGCCGGTGGTGCGGGCATGCTGCCCAATCCCCTGATGCCGCTCATTCGCCGTGACCCTTCACTGCCGTCTTAGCCTGCCGCACGGCGGCAGGGGCATCCTGGCCTGCCGCACGGCGGCAGGGGGTGCCGCCGCCCGGCGGGAATTGCCGGGTGAAGCGGCTGAAACGCGGCACAGTGCCGACCAGATACTGGCACGATCTTCGCACTTCCCGCCCCGAGCCGTGGTCCACCACCCGCCCGGCACGGAGCGCGACCTTGCCCGCAAAAGCTTATCCGAAGGTGAAGCTGTTCCTGACCCTGCTGCTGGGCCTCGCGCTCGCCTTCCCCGCCGCCGCACAGGTGCGCATCAAGGACATCGCCGATGTGGAAGGCGTGCGCGACAACCAGCTGGTCGGCTACGGCCTGGTCGTGGGCCTCAACGGAACCGGCGACCGCTTGCGCAACGCGATCTTCACCCGCCAGTCGCTGGTCGGCATGCTCGAACGCCTGGGCGTGAACACCCGCGACAACGAAGCCCGGCTGGAAACCCGCAACATCGCCGCGGTGATGGTCACCACCAACCTGCCCGCCTTCGCCCGGCCTGGCAGCCGCATCGACGTCTCGGTCTCCGCATTGGGCGACGCACAGAACCTCCAGGGCGGCGTGCTGATCGTCACCCCCCTGCTGGGTGCGGATGGCGAGGTCTATGCGGTGGCCCAGGGCGCGGTCGCCACCGGGGCCATCGCCGCGCGCGGCGCCGGCGCCTCGGTCAGCCGCGGCGTACCGACGTCGGGCCGCATCTCGTCGGGTGCGATCATCGAACGCGCCATTCCCTTCCAGCTCGCCGGGCGGGATCGCATCCGCCTCGCACTCCGCAATCCGGACTTCACCACCGCGCGTCGGATCGCGGCCGCCATCAACGCCCGCGCACGCGCCGAAGTCGCCGTCGCCAACGACCCGCGCACCGTCACCGTCGCACTCGGCGGCCGCGACGCTGTGGGCTTCATCACCGATATCGAGCAGCTGCGCGTCGAGCCCGACCAGCCGGCCCGCGTGGTCATCGAAGAAGCCTCCGGCACCATCGTGATGGGCGCGAATGTGCGCGTCTCCACCGTTGCCATCGCACAGGGCAACCTCACCATCCGCATCACCGAGCAGCCGCAGGTCAGCCAGCCCAACCCGCTCGCCAACGGAGAGACGGTGGTGACACCGCGCACCCAGATCGAGATCGACGACCAGCGCGAACGGCGCATGGGCGTGCTGCAAGGCTCAGTCACCCTGCAAGACCTGGTGCGCGGGCTGAACAGCCTGGGCGTGGGGCCGCGCGACCTGATCACCATCTTGCAGACCATCAAGGCGGCCGGCGCGCTCCAGGCCGAGTTGGAGCTGCGCTGATGTCCGGGCCGTCCACCCCCGCGGTCCCGCCGCCAGCCCGCCCTGTCGCGCAGCCGCGCGCTTCAGGCAATGACGCCCGCCTGCGCGAGACCGCGCGCAACTTCGAAGCGCAGATGCTGGGCCAGATGCTCGCCCCCATCTTCGCCACCACCGACGCTTCCCGCAGCCGCTTCGGCGGTGGTGCAGGAGAGTCGCAGTGGCGGCCGATGATGGTCGACGCCTATGCCCAGGCCGCGTCGCGCCGCGGCGGCTTCGGCATCGCCGATGCCGTCTACCGCCACATGCTGCGCCTACAATCCACCCCCGCCGCGCCGAGGGCCCCTGCGCCATGATCGACATCCTCATCACCGCCGGCAAGCGCCTGGCCGAGGCGCTCCACGCCGAGAACGCCGCGCTCGCCAAGCTCGATCTCGGCCAGGCCGGCGAACTCGCGGGGGCGAAGATGCGCGCCTCGGACGCCTTCACCGCCGCGGCCGAGAGCGCCCGTCGCCTGGGCCTGGGCGATGGCCCACGCGACACGGCCTTGGCCGAGGCGCTCGCCAGCCACCTGGCGGACCTCAGCGCCGAGAATCGCCGCCTGCTCTCGCGCGCCATCATGCTGCAATCGCGCGTCATCGAGACCATCGCCGGCGCCGCCCTGCCCCATGCCGAGCCCCTGCCCGGCTATGCCGGCCTCGCGCGCCGCCCGATCCTGCGCAAGCCCCCCGCGCTGGTGGTGACCGAGCAGGTCTGACCCACGGCTTGCCGCGCCGGATTGCTCAGCGCGGCTTGCCCAGCGCGGCTTGCCGCGACAGCTTCCTCAGCGCGGCTTGCCGCGCCAGCTTCCTCAGCGCGGCTTGCCGCGACGGACCGGCCGGCGCAGCCTGCGCGCGTGCCCGACCTGATCCGCCAGAACCTCGCCTTCATCCTGCTGCTGGCCATCGGGATCGCCGCCGCCATCGCAACCTATGTGCTGCGCGGCGAAGGCGCCTTCCGCCACGCGCTGGACAGCGCCCTGGGCACCTTCCTGTTCATCCTGCCCTCCCTGGTCGCCGGCCTGCTGCTCGCGGGCGCGCTGAAGCAGCTGGTCCCGGCCGGCGCGCTGGCGAAATGGATGGGCGCGGAGGCCGGGCTGCGCGGCCTGGTCATCGCCACGCTCGCGGGCATGGCAACGCCCGGCGGACCCATGGCGGCCTTCCCGCTGGTCCTCGTCCTGGCCCAGGCAGGGGCGGATCGCGGCGCGCTGGTCGCCTTCATCTTCGCCTGGTCGCTGAACGGCTTCCAGCGCCTGCTGATCTATGAGGTGCCGCTGCTGGGCACCGACTTCACCATGATGCGCGTGTTGCTGACCCTGCCCATGCCGATCCTCGCCGGCTGGCTGAGCCGGCTGATCCCCATCCGCTGGACCCCACCGACGTGAGCGTGACGCAGGGCCTGCTGTGGCTGATGGCACTGATCGCCCTGGGGCTGTGCCTGAAGCGCAGCGCCGCCATGGCCATGCGAGCCGGGCGCGACGGCGCGCACAGCCTGCTCCGCGTGCTGCCGCTGTTCTGCGTGGCCCTGCCCATGGCGGCCTTCCTCGCCGAGTTGGTCCCTGCCGACATCGCGGTGGGCTGGCTGGGCCCGGAATCCGGGCTGCAAGGCATCATCATCGCCTCGATCGCCGGAGGCTTCATCCCCGGCGGCCCCTTTGTCTCCTTCCCCCTGGTGCTCACCTTCACCAAGGCCGGCGCCGGCGTGCCGCAAATGGCCGCCCTCGTGACCGGCTGGGCGATCTACGGCTTCCACCGGGTGATCGCGTGGGAGGTGCCGGTCCTCGGCTGGCGCTTCGTCGCCATCCGCATGCTGGCGGGCCTCGTCCTGCCGGTCCTGACCGGGCTGGGCGTGTCCTGGCTGCTGCCATGGTTCCCCTCCGCCCTGCTTCGTCCGTGACACTGCCGGGCGGCTGGGGCATACCGCGCGGCGATGCGCATGCAGGACATGGACAGCGACTGGCAGGCCCTGCTCGGCGCGCGCGACGGCGCGGGGCCGGTGCCGCCCGGTGCCTTGGGCGATCTGTTCGGCCCCGTCCTTGCCCCCCCAACGGCACCCGATGGCTGCCGCGTCATCGGCCGGCTATGCCAGACGCTGGATGGCCGCATCGCGACCGTCGGGGGGTCCTCGCAATGGATCGGCGGCCCGGGCGACATCCTCCACACTCACCGCCTGCGAGCGCTCTGCCACGCCGTGCTGGTGGGTGCCGGCACCGTCGCCGCCGATGACCCGCGCCTGACCACGCGCGACGTCGCCGGCCCCAACCCGACGCGCATCATCCTCGACCCCCAGGGTCGGCTGCCCACGACGCACCAGGTGTTCGCTGAAGGCCCACCCACCATCGTGGTCACCTGCACCGGCACAGCCACCACGCATGGCGAGGCCCGCATCCTGCGCCTGCCCGCCCCGCTCGATATCGCGGCCCTGCTGCCCCGGCTTGCCGCCGAGGGCCTCACCCGCGTCTTCGTCGAGGGCGGCGGCATCACCGTCTCACGCTTCCTCGCCGCCGGCTGCCTCGACCGGCTGCATTTGACCATCGCGCCGGTCATCCTGGGCTCCGGCCGGCCGGCGTTTTCCTGGCCCGGCGCGCTGTCGGTCGCCGACGGCATGCGTTTTAATTGGACGGTGCATAACCTGG
>JBKJNV010000320.1:0-5721 GCA_046593435.1 Roseomonas sp. | reverse complement strand
AGGTCGAGCAGGGAGGGCAGGAAGCCGGCCAGGGTCTTGCCGCCGCCGGTGGGGGCGACGAGGAGCGTGCTTTCCCCGGCCTCGGCGGCCTCGATCAAAGCGGCCTGGTGCGGGCGCAGGGTCCAGCCGCGGGAGGCGAACCAGCGGGCGAAAAGTTCTGGCAATGTTCCCATCGGGGGTGAATATGGCGGCTTGAGCCGAGACCGGGAAGGGCCAGTTTCAACGCCATGCCGCCGCACCCCGACACCTGGCTCTGCGTCCGCCCCGAGGGGCTGTGGTGCCGGCCGGGCGAATTCTTCATCGACCCGGTGCGCGCGGTGCCGCGCGCAATCATCACCCATGGCCATTCGGACCATGCGCGCCCCGGGCATGGCGCGGTGCTGGGGACGGCGGAGACGCTCGCCATCATGCGGGCGCGAATGGGCGAGGGCCGCGCCGGGGAGAGCCAGCAGGCGCTGGGGTACGGGGAGGCGCTGGCGAACAATGGCGTGACCGTCCCGCTCGCGCCGGCGGGGCATGTGCTGGGCTCGGCGCAGGTGGTGATGGAGTGGCAGGGCAGCCGGGCGGTGGTCTCGGGCGACTACAAGCGGCGCGCGGACCCGACCTGCGCGGGGTTCGAGCCGGTGGTGTGCGACGTGTTCGTGACGGAGGCGACCTTCGCCCTGCCGGTGTTCCGCCACCCGCCGGTGGAGGAGGAGATCGGCAAGCTGCTTGCGAGCCTCGCGCTGTTTCCCGAGCGCGCGCATGTGGTGGGCGTCTATGCGCTGGGAAAGTGCCAGCGGCTGATCGCGCTGCTGCGGCGGGCGGGGTGGGAGCGGCCGATCTACATCCATGGCGGGCTGGTTGCGCTATGCGGGCTGTATGAGGAACTCGGCGTGAAGCTGGGTCCGCTGCTGCCGGTGCCGCTGGTCAAGCGCGGCGGCCCGCCCATCCTCGCCGGGGAGATCGTGCTGGCACCGCCTTCGGCGGAGGCGACGCCCTGGGCGCGGCGCCTCGCGGAGCCGGTGACCTGCGCGGCCTCGGGCTGGATGCGGGTGCGACAGCGGGCGAAGGCGCGCGGCATCGAACTGCCGATGATCATCTCCGACCACGCGGATTGGGATGAGCTGCTGGAGACGTGCGCGGAGGTGCAGGCGCCGGAGGTGTGGGTGACGCATGGGCGGGAGGATGCGCTGATCCATGCGCTGGGGCTGCGCGGGGTGCGCGGGCGGGCGCTGCACCTGGTGGGGTTTTCCGAGGATGATGAAGATGCGATCTTAGCGGCGGAGCAGCCGGGATGAAGGATGCCCGTTGCTGTGTTTCAGGCCCTCAAGTGCCGGGCGTGACCTCCGGTCACTTGGCTCGCGGGACTGTCGGCGTTCGCCCATTCGGGGTCGCGGCCCGCGCAGCGGGCCGAGGGGCGCCGGTCAGGGCCGGCGCGTTACGGTGCCCACCAGCCACGCTTGAGGCGCAGCCGCGCGCAGGTGGTGCGGATGCGCCAGGGCAGGGCGAACAATGCGCGGTACTTCGCCTCAAAGCGCGCCTGCGCCGCCTTGAAGGTGGCGTCCTTGGTCCCCGGGCTCAGGTGGCGCAGGTGGAAGTCGATCACCCAGGCGCTGCGGCCGGCGATGCGCGCGTGCAGGCACAGGTCGGCGCCGTAGAAGTGGAAGCCGGTGAGGTCGGCGGAGAGGCCGAGCGGGGCGGCGCGGTTCAGCACCAGGAAGTTTTCGTCGAGGCTCGCGGCGCGGGCGGGCAGGGTGCCGCGGCGCTGGTCCTCTCCGTAAGGGTCGGAGATGCGGATGGCGAGGTCGCCGGCTGCGGTGCCGCCGGCATTGCCGGCGAGCGCCCAGGCAGGGTCCAGCGCGTCGAGCTCGGCGAGGCGGGTGGTGAGTGTGTCGGCGTCGTCTTCGAGCAGGCGGATATCCTGGTGGCAGAGGATGAGGTGCGGGGCGCGGGCTGTCGCCATGAACCGGGCGATGCCGGCATAGGCGTCCCAGGCGGGGGCGCGGCTATTGTCGAGGTAGAGGAATTCGCAGGTCTCGTGGGCGAAACCGCGCGCGGTGAAGGTCGCGACCATGGCCTGGTACTGGGCGTGGTCGGTGACCAGGGTGGCGATGGTGAAGCGCGGGGCGGGGCGTGGCTGTGCCGCGTCGATCGGGTGAGAGGCGGTTCCGGCCATGGGGGCGTCTATACAGGCTTGGCGGGGGCGGCGCGATGAGCCTTCCGGCCTTCGCCACCTTGCTGGAACGGCTGCTGTTCACGCCGGGGCGGATCGCGAAGCTGGCGCTGCTGCGGCAATGGTTCGCGACGCAGCCGGACCCTGAGCGGGGGATCGGGCTCGCGGCACTCACCGATGAGCTGGTGTTGCGGACGGCGAAGCCCGCGCTGCTGCGCGAGATCGTGGCGGCGCGGACGGACCCGGAACTGCTGCGGATGAGCCGGGACTACGTGGGCGATTTCGCCGAGACGGCGGCGCTGATCTGGCCGCTGCGCGAGGGCGTGAATGCGCCGCCGCCGGGCCTGGGCGAGGTGGTGGAGGCGATGCAGGGCGCGGCGCGCACCGAGCTTCCCGTGCTCATCGCGGATTGGATGGACCGGCTGGATGCGAGCGGGCGGATCGCGCTGGCGAAGCTGGTGACGGGCGGCTTGCGGGTGGGTGTTTCGGGCCGGCTGGCCCGCGTCGCGCTGGCGGAGTGGTCGGGCGTGGAGGTCGGTGAGATCGAGGAGGCGTGGCATGGGGTGGCGCCGCCTTACATCTCGCTGTTCGGCTGGCTTGAGGGGCGGGCGCCGCGCCCGGATGCGGCCGGGCAGCCGGTGTTCCGGCCGCTGATGCTGGCGCATCCGCTGGAGGATGCCGACCTGGCCGCGTTGCGCCACGAGGAATGGCGGGCCGAGTGGAAATGGGATGGCATCCGGGTGCAGGTGGTCTCGGGGCCGGGTGGCGCGCGGCTGTTCAGCCGCGGTGGGGAGAATGTCTCGGGCGCGTTTCCGGAGATCGTCGCGGGGCTCGGGTTCCACGCCGTGCTGGATGGCGAATTGCTGGTGGTGCGCGAGGGTGAGGTCGCACCCTTTGGCGACTTGCAGCAGCGGCTGAACCGGAAGTCGGTGACGCCGAAGATGCTGCGGGAGAGCCCGGCGGAGGTGCGGTTGTATGACCTGCTGATCGAGGGTGGGGAGGATGTGCGGGGCCTGCCTTTCGATGCGCGGCGGGCGCGTCTGGAGGCGTTCGTGGCGCGCGAGGCGCCGGCGCGGATGGTGCTGTCGCCGCTGATTGCGTTCGGTTCCATCGCGCAGTTGTCGGCGGTGCGGGGCGGGGCGCGGGCGGCCTCGATCGAGGGGCTGATGCTCAAGCGCGCGGACAGCCCTTATGTCGCGGGGCGGCAGAAGGGGCTTTGGTGGAAGTGGAAGCGTGATCCGCTGTCGATCGATGCGGTGCTGATGTATGCGCAGCGCGGTTCGGGCAAGCGATCCAGTTTCTATTCGGACTACACGTTTGGGGTTTGGCGGGGGGAGGAGCTGGTCCCGGTCGGCAAGGCGTATTCGGGCTTCACCGATGCGGAGCTGGTGTTTTTGGACCGGTGGGTGCGCAACCACACCACCGCGCGCTTCGGCCCGGTGCGGGAGGTGGAGAAGGGCCTTGTGCTGGAGGTGGCGTTCGATGCCGCGCAGCGCAGCACCCGCCACCGCTCCGGCGTGGCGCTGCGCTTCCCGCGCATCGCGCGTATCCGGAGTGACAAGCCGGTGGAGGAAGCGGACCGCCTGGAGTCCGTGGAGGCGTTGATCGCGGAGTAAATTTTGCGCTGCGCGTATCGCTGTTCCCAAGTGGCAAAAATAAAAGATGGGGGTCCGGGGGAATTCTTTCCCCCGGCGCTTGTTGACCCTGTTTCGGCGCCGTGGTGCGGTCGCGCTCCATTGGGAGAAATGTCATGCCAATCGTGAAAAACCACGCCCGTGCGCGTCTCGATGCCGGGGAGCTGGCCTTGGGTTTCGGCGTCCACCACATGCGCGGCTCCGCGGTGGGGATGATCGCGCAGGCTACGGGCTACGACTGGCTGTTCATCGACATGGAGCATGGCGCGATGAGCGTGCAGGAGGCGACGCAGATCGCGATTGCAGCGCTCGGCCAGGGTGTCACGCCGATCGTGCGGTGTTGCAAGGATGCGTTGTTCGAGGGCACGCGGGCGCTCGACAATGGCGCGATGGGTGTGGTGGTGCCGCATGTGGACACGGTGGAGGAGGCGCGGATGGTCGCGGCCGCCTACCGCTTTCCCCCGGTGGGCACGCGCAGCTGGGGCGGCCCTCCCTTCGCGTATGGGATGGATGCGCCCGGCAATGCCGCGGCGCAGGAGGAGCTGAACCGGGAGATCCTGATCTGCGCGATGATCGAGACGCCCGAGGCGGTGGCGAATGCGCATGAAATCGCGGCGGTGCCTGGCATCGACAGCCTGATGATCGGGACCTCGGACCTCACCGCCTCGATGGGGATTTCGGGGCAGATCGGGCACCCGGATGTGCGCGCGGCCTATGCGAAGGTGGCCGATGCCTGCAAGGCCTCGGGCAAGGTGCTGGGCATGGGCGGGGTGTATGACGAGGTGGTGGCGAACGACTACATCGGGCTCGGCGCGCGGTTCTTGCTGTCGGGGTCCGACCATGCCTTCCTGATGGCCGGTGCGGGGGCACGGGCGAAGTTCTTGCGTTCACTCGGATAGGTCTGGGGTAGGTAGATGAGAATGACTCGCAAGACAGTTGCGAGCAGTTCGCAAATGGGCTACAGCCTGGGGACCGCACCGAAAGGGTACCCCATGCGCCGTCGCCTGTTCCTCGCCACGCCTGTCCTGCTCGCCGCCCCCGCCGTGGTGCGCGCGCAGGAGCGTGTGCTGAACCTCTATTCCTCGCGCCACTACGACACCGACCGGGCGCTGTATGACGGGTTCACTGCCGCCACAGGAAACCGCGTGCGGCTGATCGAGGGCGATGCGGACCAGCTTCTCGCGCGCATCCAGGCCGAGGGCGCGAACAGCCCCGCCGACGTGCTGATCGCGGTCGATGCCGCGCCGCTGCAGCGCGCGCTGGAGGCCGGCATCCTCGTCCCCGTGCAGAGTGCCACGCTGACCGCCCGCGTGCCCGAGGGCCTGCGTGCGCCGGGGGGCGAGTGGTTCGGCGTCTCCCGCCGCGCGCGGGTGCTGATGTACGACAAGCGGCGCGGCCCGCCGCCCGGCCTGCTGCGCTACGAGGACCTCGCCAAGCCCGAGTATCGCGGCCAGATCCTGGTTCGCGCCGCCGCGCATCCCTACAACACCTCGCTTATGAGCAGCATCATCGCGGCCAATGGGGCGGAGGCGGCGGAGGCCTGGGCGCGCGGTGTGGCGGCCAACCTCGCCCGCCCGCCGCAGGGCGGCGACCGCCCGCAATTCGAGGCGGTGGCGGCCGGCCAGGGCAGCATCGCGATCGCGAACACCTACTACCTCGCCCGCTACGGTGCCTCGACCAATGCGGCGGAAAAGGCGGTGTATGACCGCATCGGCGTGATCTTCCCCAACCAGGCCGATCGCGGCGCGCATGTCAGCGTCTGCGGGGCGGGCGTGGTGAAGACCGGGCGCAATCAGGAAGCCGGGAAAGCGTTCCTGGAATACCTGGTCAGCCGCCCGGCGCAGGAATTGTTCACCAACGGCAATTTCGAATACCCGGTCGCACCCGATGTGGAACCGCACCCGGCGCTTGCCGCCTTTGGCACCTTCAAGG
>JBKJNV010000288.1:0-4792 GCA_046593435.1 Roseomonas sp. | reverse complement strand
GATATGCGTCAGGCTGCCGACGCCGGCGGTGAAGGTGAAGCGCAGCAGGGCGCCATTGCTCTGGTCGCCGGTGCCGGTGAAGGTCACGCGCTGGCGGGCATAGCCGGCGCCCACCGGTTCTCCGGTCACACCGGCGGCGAGTGAGCCGCCGGTCCCCAGCGCGAGCCAAGCATTGGTGGGCAACGCCGGTACGCGGGCGCAGACCGCGCGCGTGACCAGGTTGCGGGCATAATCGGTCAAAGCGGGCATGGATGGGTTCTCCTGGCGGCGGAAGGCGCAGCGCCTTGGCGAAGATCGCGGGGGCGATCGCCAAGGCGCTGGTCCGGCGTTGTGTTGGGCTTCGGGGGCGCGCGATCAGCGAGCGGTCGTCACGAGACGACCAGGCCGTCCGGCCAGCGCCAGGCCGCGCCGTCGCTGATGGCCAACCGCTTTGCGGCCGTCCCGTCGGAGACGTAGATCATGGCGCGGGGGTAGCTGGCGGCGGCCGGGAGGGTGGCGACCGTGAAGCTGGGCAGTTGCAGCGGCGACAAGACGCTGACCGGCGCCACGCCCTTGGCCGAAAGCCGCAGGGCGGCGTTCGTGTCCGTGCCGGTCACCGTGATGACCGGGCCAGTGCCGGTGGCCGCCCCCGTCGCCTGGAGGTAGTTGACCGCCGAGGCGGGGTTGGTGAGGACCAGCGCATAGGCATTGTTGGATTGCAGGCCCAGCACGCCGGTTCCCTTGGCCGAGATGTCGAAGCTGACATTGGCATCCGTGCCCAGCCCCTGCAGGCTGACGCGGCCTGCGGTGGCCGCCCCCGATGCCTGGAGGAAGTTCACTGCGCTGGCCGGGTTGGTGACGGTCAGCGCGGTGGCGGCATTGGCCTGCAGGCCGAGCGTGCCGGTGCCCTTGGTGGCGATGTCGAAGCCGATATTCGTGTCGGTGCCCTGCGCCTGCAGGCTGACGCGGCCCGCCGCCACCGCGCCATTGGCGCGGAGGTGGTTGGCCTGCGTCGCGCCCGCCAGCGCCTCGAACGCAAGGATCGCGTTCGGGGCGATCTGCACCGCGCCGCTTCCCTTGCTGCGCAGGCTGAGCGCGATGTTCGTGTCGCTGCCCTGCGCCTGGGCCGCCACCGGCTGGCCCGCGATGGCGCCGGTCACGCGCAGCTCGTTCACCGTGTTGGCCGGCGTGATGACGCTCAGCGCATTCGCCCCCGCGGCACCGCCGATGGTGACGCTGCCCGATTGGGCCCGCAACACCTCGACCCCGCCGGTGCTCATCGCAAGCTGGTTGGCCGCGGGGCTCGACAGCCCGGTATTGGTCGCACCGACCATGGTGCCGGGTGTGGCGATGGAACCGGCCGGCGACATGCTGGCCACGAAGCCATTGGTGCCGCTGTTCAGCAGCGCCGCGCCATTGCTGTTGGCGATCAGCGCGGGCGCGCCGAGGTAGATCTGGTTCGGCGTGCCGGCACCGACGTTGAGCAGGTTGATCGCCGGCGAGCCGTTATTCGCGAGGTTCGCCTTCTCGACACGCAGGGAGAAGATATCGAGGCGGTTATTCGCGCCATTGACCTGGATGGCGTTGGTCTCCACCGCGTCCACCCGCAGGTTCGCGATCTGGATGCGGGCGTTGCTGCCATCGATGCGGATCCCCGTCCCGCCGGGGATCGGCGCGCCGGGGGGGGTGATCAGCTCGCCCTGGGTGGTGAGGCTGGCGATCTGGCCGGAGACGTCATTGCCTTCGACCCAGAGGCTGTACTTCACAAAATCGGCGTAGCCCTTGCCCAGGTAGAATTTCGTCGTGACGCCGCTGGCGCTGGTCGCGAAGCGAAACATCGACCGCGCACCGAGGACGAAGATGTCGTCCATGAAGATGCCGTCCACGCGGCGCAGCAGCAGCGCGTCGAAATTCTGCTGCTGGTAGCCGAGCACGTTCGCGTCCGCTGTCCCGAAGGTCCAGAAATGGACGTAGTTCACGCGCGGGATGTCGAAGCAGCGGTCGATCTCGATGCCCGTGGTGAAGACCTGGCCGCGCAGGCGCTCGACGTTCAGCCGCCCCGAATTGTCGCAGAAGATGCCGCGGTTGATCGAGCAGAGGAACACGTTGCGGAAATCGACAGCGCCGAGGCAGTCCTGCACGCGGAAGACGAAGTCGTAATTGGTGGGCGTCCAGCCCGGGGCGAGATTGGGATGGGTCTGGCGGAAGGCGATGTCACGCACCGCCGAGCCGCGCGCCGAGGTGCCGGTGAAGGTGAAGGGCGTGAAGCCCGTGGTGTCGATGGTGATCCAGGTGCCATCGGCCGCGTTGGGTCCTTCGGTGAAGCCCATGCCCTGGAGGATGATGGCCTCGCTGTCGATGACGATCGCGGTCGCCACGCGGTAGCGCCGTGCCGCGAACTGGATAGTGCCGCCGGTGCCGAGCAGGCTGTTGATGGCCGCCTGGATCGCCGGGCCGTCATTGGTCACGCCGTCGCCCACCGCGCCGAAATCCCCGACACTGACGGAGCGCCCGCTGAGGACCGCGCCGCGCAGCTGGGTGAGCGTCGCCCGCCGCGTGGTGGCGGCCAGGCCGATACCCTGGACGATGGGGATGATGTCGGCCCCCACAGCGGCGCTGGCCGGGGGCAGGGCACTGATCTTGGTGTCGGACATGGGTGCGGGATCCTCGCTCGCGGATGGGGGGAAAGCAGTGCGGGGTGGGGTGGCTCGGTGCCTGGTGACCCGGGGCCGGGACGCCTCGGCCCGCAGCGCGGGCCGCAAGTCTGAAAAGACATCACGCATGAGAGGGCATGCGCGTGACGTCGCGGGCGCGGGGCATGCGGCGTGCGCCCGCCGCGCCCCAGGTAGGATGAGGCGACTGGTTAGCTCAACAGGACCGAGCCGTTCTCCAGCAGCAGCAGCCCGCCCGATTCACGCAGCAGCCGGGCAAAGGCACGGATGAGCGTGGGTGCGGAAATGGTGACCAGCGTCGCATCCGCGGCATCGGCGACGCGCAGCCGCCATTCCGCGCCCGGCGGTCCGGGCAGCGCGATTGTCGTGCTGACCATGCCGCCCACCACCGGGAAGGTCTGCGGCGCGGCGGAGGGCTGGTCGTTCGCGTCGATCAGCGAGAGTGTGATCTGCGCGATGGGCCCGATCACCACGATGGTAAGCGCCACGGGCGTTTCCGGCAGGGCGGAGGGCGGCATGGCGGAGGGGATGATGGCGCGCGCCGTCGCGATGCCGCCATGGTTGACCTCGATCGACTGCGTGGCGGAGCGGATCAGGCGCAGCCCCGCGCCGGTGGTGTCCAGGGTCAGGCCCGCGCCGGCGGTGTTGGCCACGCCCACGGGCAGGAAGGCCGTGGCGTCGGCTGCCTGCACGATGATGACATCGCCGATGGCCAGCCGCGCGGCGGCGGCGGTGAAGTAGCCAGGTGCTATGACGCTGCCGCGTGGGTCGGCGGTGCGGTAGTGCCACAGGGTGAAGCCCGAGATGGTGGACAGCGCGTTGAGGCCACGTTCGTCATAGGGCATGCGGGTCTCCTGCATCCGCGCAAGGCGCAAACCCGCCCGGTCTTGCGAACGGGCGGTGCGGGCGGGTTGTGATGGGGGGCGCCGGGGTGGAGGCGCGGCCTGGGCCGCGTGGCCTGCGGGACATGGTTCGCCCCTTGGCCCGTCTGCATTTAGGAGATTATCGACCTAGTGTCAAGGAATTAATTCCAGATCGCCGGCTGGGCCACGCTTGCCCCTTTCGCTCGCGCGCGGCAGCGGCGAACATCGCTGGCCCATGGATGGATCAACAATGCCGCGCTGGATTGCCGCCCTTGCCGTGATGCTGACCCTGCTGCCCGCGGCCACGCGCGCGCAGCCCGTGCTCAACATCTACAACTGGTCCGATTACATCGACCCTTATGTGGTGCAGCGCTTCACCGCAGAGACCGGTATTCGCGTGCGCTACGATGTGTTCGACAGCCTCGAGACGCTGGAGGGCAAGCTGTCTGCCGGGCGGTCCGGCTATGACCTGGTTGTCCCCACCAGTGAGCCGAGTTTTGCGCGCCTGGTGCGCGCCGGTGCGCTGCGCCCGCTCGATCGCGCGCGCATCCCGAACTGGGCCAATCTGGACCCCGCGCTGATGGCGCGCGTGGCGGGGGTGGACCCGGGCAATCGGCATGGCGTGATCTATCTGTGGGGCACGGTGGGGATGGGCATCCGCCCCGATCGCGTGCGTGCGCTGGCGCCCGATGCGCCGATGGACAGCCTGGCCTTGCTGCTCGACCCGCGCCATGCGCAGCGGCTTGCGCGCTGCGGCATCCAGGTGATGGATAGCCCGACGGATGTGATCCCCTCGGTGCTGCGCCACCTGGGGCTCGATCCGAACGGCGAGAACCCGGAGGATTTGCGCGCGGTGGAGCGGGCGCTGCTCGCGATCCGGCCGCATGTGCGCGCGATCCTGCCCTCGGGGTCTGTGCTGGAGGCGCTGGCGACGGGGGATGCGTGCCTTGCGCTGACCTATTCGGGTGACGTGATCCAGGCTGCGGCGCGGGCCCGGGAGGCTGGGCGCGGGGTGGAGGTGGCCTATGTCGCGCCGCGCGCCGGGGCGCAGCTGTGGTTCGACATGCTGGCGATCCCGGCGGACGCGCCCAATCCCGACGCTGCGATGGCCTTCATCGATTTCGTGCTGCGGCCTGCGGTGATGGCCTCGATCACCACGCATGTGCGCTACCCAAATGCGGTCCCGGCCGCGCGCGCGCTGGTGGCCGTGGTGGAGCGGCCCGCCCCCCGCGTCTATCCCACCGCCGCCACGCTTGCCGCCGGCCTCGCCGCCACCAC
>JBKJNV010000269.1:0-3551 GCA_046593435.1 Roseomonas sp. | reverse complement strand
CCTGCCCGCCGCGAGGTCGATGAACGCCGCCGCCGAGCCACGATAGGGCGCGTGCACCACCTCCACCCCCAACAGGGACACCAGCATCGCGCCCGCGATATGCCCGGTCGAGCCATTGCCCGACGACCCATAGACAAATGCCCCAGGGCGAGACCGCAACAGGTCCCGGAAGGCCGCGAGCGTCGTCACCCCCAGCGAAGGATGCACCGCCACCGCAATCGGCGAATGGCTGGTGATGGTGATCGATTCCACCCCGGTCTGCGGATGCACCGCCAACTCCCGGTACAGACCCACATTCAACGCGTGGCTGCCCAGCGCACCCACCAGCAGGGTGTGTCCATCAGGCGCCGAGCGCGCCAATTCGCCGAACGCCACGATGCCACCGCCCGAGGGGCGGTTCTCCACGATGAATTGCTGGCCGAGACGCGCCGACAAGGCGGTCGAGACCAGGCGCGCATTGATGTCCGCATTGCCGCCAGCGGCAAAGGCCACCAGCACCCGCACCGGGCGGGAGGGGTATTCGCCCAGGCGCGGCTGAGCCACGGCGCCGGCGGACAGCAACACGAGCACGGCAATCAATCGGAACATGAAGGTCTCCCCCAAAAAAGGCTGGGGAAAAGAATTTCCCCAGACCCCATTCTTTTGTTTTTGTTTGTTGGGTCTGGGCCACGCGCGCAGCCCTACGCGATGCCGTGCTCCAAGACCCCGATGCCCTCGACCGAAAGCGCCATCACGTCGCCACTGCGTAGATAGCGCGGCGGTACCCGGAAATGGCCACTTCCGCTCGGCGTGCCGGTCGCGATCACATCGCCAACCCGCAACACCAAAAACCGCGAAAGATAGGCAATCAGCGCCGCCACGGAGAAGATCAGGTCCCGCGTATTCCCCTCCTGCACCAGCTCCCCGTTCAGGTGGCACGCGAGGCCCACCTGCCACGGCTCGCCGAACTCATCCGCCGTCACGATCCACGGACCCATCGGGCAGAAGCCATCGAGGCCCTTGGCAAAACTCGTCATCGGCAAGGGCTGATCGAACTGGAACTCCCGCGCCGAGACATCATTCAACACCGTGTAGCCCGCCACATGATCCAAGGCCTGGCTCTCCATCACGCCCGACGCCTCGCGCCCGATGATAACCGCCAGCTCCACCTCCCAATCCGGCTTCGTCACCGCGGGCGGAATGCGCACCATGGCCCCCGGCCCGCACACCGACGAAGTGGGCTTAAGGAAAATGCGCGGCGCCTCCAGCTTGGGCCCACCAACTTCGGCCGCATGCGCCCCGTAATTGCGGCCCACGCCCAAAATCTTCCCCGGCAGCAGCGGCGCCAGCAGCCCCGCAATCGGGTGCCGCAACGCGCCATTCTCCGGCCTTGCAGCGAAGGCCAGGGCGCGCGCACACGCCGTCATCGCGGCCTCATCGCGCAGCAGCGCGACCATGTCGGTCGGCAGCACCATCGCCGCCTCGCCCGCCGCAGCGTCGAGTGCGGCCTGCAAGGGAACCATCGCATCGCCCAGGATGCCGCACAGCCCTGCCCCGTTCCACGCGAGCCTCACGCCGCCAACGCCGCGTAGTCGAGGCTCGCCATCACCTGCACCCGCAGGATGAAGCGCGGCTCACCCTCGGCGTAGTCGGCGACCGCATTATGCGTGGTGCCGATATTGTCCCACATCAGCACGTCGCCCTCACGCCACTCATGGCTGTAGAGGAACCGCGCCTCGCTCTGGTGGCGAAACAGGAAGCCCAGCAGGGCGTCGCTCTCGGTGGGCTCCAGCCCCTCGATCCGCATCGCATAGCCGGGGTTGCAGTACAGCACCCGCCGCCCGGTGATGGGGTGCTCGCGGAAAATGGGTTGGCGCACCGGCGGCTTGGTGGCCTTCTGCGCCTCCGTCAGCGGCTTGCGGATGCTCCCCGGGCGGGCGCGCATCACATCCCAGAATTTTTCGAAGTCATGCACGGCAAAGCGGCCTTCCAGCCGCTCCCGCACCTCGGCCGGCAGCGCGTCATAGGCGGCGTGCTGGCTGCGGAACTGCGTCGCACCCAGGGCGCGCCCACCGCGCCGCGGCACCCGCTTCGCGTGCAGCACATTGGCCAGCGCGATGTCGTGCGAATAGCTCATGTCGGTGTGCCAGCCCTGCCCCGCATCGGACAGGCCCACGGGCTTGCCCGCCGCATCCCGCTCATTGGACAGGATCATCACCTCCGGATGCCCCGGCGCATGGAACATGTTGGCCACATTGACTTCCAACTGGCCAAAGCGCGCCCCGAAGGCCGAAACCGCGGGCGCGTCCAGCTCCTGCCCCGGAAAGCACAGCACGCCGTATTGCCCGAGCGCACGCAGCACATCCCGCCGCGCCGCATCATCCAGCGGCTGGGCCAGGTCGATGCCGGTCACGCGCGCACCCAGCCCAGCATTGTTCGGTGCAACATCCATCGCCGTTTCCTCCACGCCGCGAGCCTTGCCTCCAGCCCTGCCTTCCGTCAATCCAGACCGAGGGCAACACCCAGAGGAGGCGATGGATGAAGCGCAAGGTCCTGATGATCACCGGCGCCGGCCGCGGCATCGGCGCCGCCACCGCGCGCCTGGCCGCCGCGCGCGGCTATGATCTTTTCCTCACCTGGCAATCCAACCAGGCCGCCATCGAGGCCACCGCCGAGGCGTGCCGCGCCCAAGGTGCCGCCGTGGAGATCGCCCAGGCCGATGCCGGCTGCGAGACGGCCATGCGCGCCGCTTTCGCAGCGCTCGATGCGCGCTTCGGTCGCCTTGATGCGCTCGTCGCCAATGCCGGCATCACCGGCCCCATGAAGCGCCTGGCTGATACCACCCAGGCCGAATGGGAACAGGTCTTCCGCACCAATGTGTTCGGCTTGGTGACCGCCCTGCGTGAGGCAGCACGGCGGATGTCCACGGCGCATGGCGGCCAGGGCGGCGCCATCGTCACCCTGTCCTCCCGCGCCACCGCCTATGGCAGCGCCGGCGAGTTCATCCACTACGCGGCGAGCAAGGGGGCCGTGGACACCCTCACTTTGGGCTTCGCGCGCGAGGTTGCCGCCGAGGGCATCCGCGTGAACGCGGCAAGCCCCGGGCTGATCGACACCGAAATTCACGCCAGCGCCGGCGCGCCTGACCGCGTCGCCCGATACGGCCCCACCATCCCGATGGGCCGCGGCGGGACGGCCGAGGAAGTGGCAGAGGGTATCCTGTTCCTGCTCTCGGATGCGGCGCGCTACATCACCGCCGCCCACCTGCCGATCGGCGGCGGGCGCTGAGGCCCGCGCCACCCGAGGCCGGGCTGCCACACCAGCACCACGAACGCACGCGAAGGCCCTCAAAGGCTTGCCTTTTCCTTTTCAAGCGCGCGACGTTTCGGTATTGCAATTCCATGCGCATCGTCCGAAACATCGCCCTCATCCTCGCGCTCGGCGCGCCCGGCCTGCTGGCCGCATCGGCAACCGCGCAGGGCCTCGCCCTCGCCGCCCCCCCCGCTGCCCTGCAGGCCCTCTTGGCCCGGCTGCGGGCGCTCGATTCGGATGGGCTGGACCCGGCCCACTAC
>JBKJNV010000251.1:0-3757 GCA_046593435.1 Roseomonas sp. | reverse complement strand
GGCATCCGCCATCGCCTGCGGCACCGCGCTGCTGGACAGGATATTGCCGATCGCCACCACATCGCGCCCATGCGCGACGCCGCGTTCGGGCTTGACCAGCGCGCCGTCGAAATGCGCAGTCGCGCCCGTCGCATCCATCACCGCGAGCTGGCGGAAGCGGTGATGCGGGGTGGAGGCGACCAGCCCCGCCACCGTCTCCGCCGCCGTGCAGCCCGAACGCAGCAGATCGAGCCCACGCGGCCCCAGGCGCGGGTCGGTGCGGTGCTGCGTCAGCACGCCGCCCACCCCTGGCGCGCAGAACGCCACCCGCGCCCCCACCGCAATGCCGGAGGTCGTGACGGCCGCGCCGAAGGCACCGGTCTGCGTGCAGCGCGCGAGCAGGGAGTAGGTCATTCAATAGCCTCGCGCAGGATCATAAAGGTTGGGAAGCCCCTCCCCGCGCCGGTGCCGCGCCACGGCCTCCGCCACATAGGCGGCGCGCTCGCGCCGGCTCGGCAGGCTCGCGCAATGCGGCGTGACGGTCACCTTCGGGTGCGCCCAGAGCGGGCTGTCCGCACCCAGCGGCTCGGGGTCGAACACATCGATGACCGCGCCTGAGAGCTGCCCGGAATCCAGCGCGGCGATCACATCCGGGATCACCGCCTGCATCCCCCGCCCCGCGAGGATCAGCCCCGCGCCAGGCTTCGTCCGCGCGAGCAGGGGTGCGGCGATCATGCCGCGCGTCGCCTCCGTCGCCGGCAGCAGCACCACCAGGATATCCGCGGCCGCGAGGAAGGCGTCGCGCTCGCCCTCGCCCACATAGCTGCGCACGCCAGGCAGGGACTTCGGGGTGCGCGACCAGCCGATGACGGGGAAGCCCAGCCCCTCCAGCATCACCGCCGCGCGGGTGCCCATCACGCCCAGGCCCATGATGCCCACCACCCGCTCGGGCGCGATGAATTCGGGCTCGAAGTAATCCCACCGTGACGCGGCCTGCGCGATGGCCAGGCGGCGGGTGTCGCGCATCAGGCCGAGCGCCGCCCAGGCCACGTATTCGCCCATGCGCTGCGCCGCACCCTCCACCCCCATGCGCACCAGCGGCACATGCGCGGGTAGGTCGGGGTCGGTGATGATGGCATCCACCCCCGCACCCGCGCCGAAGATCACGCGCAGCGATGGCAGCCGCGCCAGCGCGCCCGGCTCGGGGTCCCAGACCAGGGCATGGGTGATGCGTGCGGGGTCGATCGCCGGGTCGCCCCACAACGCGATCTCAAGGCCCGGCGCCACCGCCGCAAAGGCCGCCTGCCATTCCCCGAAGGCCGCGGCACCGCCCGATTTCACGACCAGAAGCTCGGCCGCCCCACGCTCATCCCCATCACGCATCGCGCGCACCCCCTCTGTTTGCCTGCCCTCCCTTGGCGCGATTGAAGCCCGCCCCGCGCGCCGCGGGAAGGGCGCCTGGCGAGGGGGGAATTCATCCCCCGTCGGTTTGCCTCTATGAGTTTGGGCAACCGGAGGACCGCCGCATGACCGAGACCGAGCCACTGCCGCTGGCGGGCATCCGCGTCATTGAATTCTCCCACATGGTGATGGGTCCGACCTGCGGCCTGGTTCTGGCCGACCTGGGTGCGGAGGTCATCAAGGTGGAACCGCCCGGCGGTGACCGCACCCGCAACCTCACCGCCTCGGGTGCGGGGTTCTTCGCCGCCTTCTGCCGCAACAAGAAATCCGTGGTGCTGGACACCGAGGTCGCCGGCGACCTCGACGCGTTGCTCGGCCTCATCGACAGCGCCGATGTCCTGATCGAAAATTTCCGCCCCGGTGGACTGGACGCGAAGGGCCTGGGCTACGCCGCCCTGTCCGCGCGCAATCCGCGGCTGGTCTATGGATCGCTCAAGGGCTACCTGCCCGGCCCCTATGAGAACCGCACCGCGCTGGATGAGGTGGTGCAAATGCAATCGGGCCTCGCTTACATGACCGGCCCGCCGGGGCGGCCGCTGCGCGCAGGCGCTTCGGTGAACGACATGATGGGCGGGATGTTCGGCGCCATCGCCATCCTCGCCGCCCTTCGCCAGCGCGAGGCGACGGGGCGCGGCCAGCACATCCAATCCGGCCTGTTCGAGAACTCCGCCTTCCTGGTCTCCACCCACATGCTGCAACAGGCCATCAGCGGCACGGCACCACCGCCCATGCCGGGCGGCCGCCGCGCCTGGGGCGTCTACGACATCTTTGTCAGTGCCGATGACGTGCAGATTTTCGTGGGCGTCGTGACCGACCGGCAATGGGAGGTTTTTTGCCGCGCGCTGGGCGAACCCGCGCTGGACGACCCGCGCTACGCCACCAACAACACCCGCGCCGCGCACCGCGAGATCCTGATCCCGCTGGTGGGCGAATTGCTGCGCAAGCATTCCGTCGCCGCCATCGAGGCGATGTGCGAGACGGCCGGCCTGCCCTTCTCGCGCATCAACACGCCCTGGGACCTGTTCGAGGACCCGCATCTGATGGCGAGCGGGGGCCTGCTGCCGGTGACACTCCCCGATGGCCGCACGGTGCGCGTGCCCGCCCTGCCCATGCAGTTCGGCGATGCCCGCCTGGGCGTGCGCCACGATCTGCCGCGCATCGGCGAGCACAATGAGGAAATCCTCGGCGCGCCACCGCGCGTCTCCCGCTCGTAAGGAATACCGCGCATGAAACGCCGCATGATCCTGGCCGCGACCGGCCTGCTCGCCGCACCCCGCCTGGCCCGCGCGCAAGCCGCCTGGCCGGACCGCCCGATCCGCCTGATCGTGCCCTTCCCGCCTGGGGGTGGGACCGACATGGTGGCGCGCGAGCTCGGCACCCGCATGGCGGCCGCCACGGGCTGGACCATCGTGGCCGATAACCGCCCCGGCGCGGGCGGTGGCATCGGGCTGGACGCGCTCGCGAAATCACCGGCGGATGGCTACACCATCGCGCTGGGGCAGACCTCGAACCTCGCGATCAATCCCGCGCTGTATCGCAACCTGCCCTATGACCCGCTGCGCGACTTCACGCCCATCGGGATCGTCGCGCGGCAGCCCAATATCATCGTCGTCGCGCGCGCCTCGCCGGTGCGCAGCCTGGCCGACCTGATCGCGCTGGCGCGGTCACGGCCCGGCCAGCTCAGCGCCGGGCATCCGGGCAATGGCACGGTCGGGCATTTGCAGGGCGAGGTGCTGAACCGCCGCGCCAATATCGACATCGTCCAGGTGCCCTATCGCGGCGCCGGCGGCGTGGTGACGGATCTCCTCGCCGGCCGCATCGATGTGTTTTCAGCCAACCCGCTCTCAGTGAAGGGCGTGCTCGAATCCGGCGATGTCCGCGCCATCGCGGTCACCTCCGCCACGCGCGCTGCGGCCTTCCCCGATGTGCCGACGTTGATCGAGCAGGGCTTGCCGGTGGAGGTCGTGAACTGGACCGGCCTGGTCGCTCCCGCCCGCCTTCCGGCCCCGATCCTCGCGCGCTTCTCCGAGGAGATGCGCCGCGCAGTTTCAGGCAGCGAAATTCGCGCCCGCCTCGCCGCCGAGGGCAGCGAGCCTGTCGCCTCCTCGCCGGAAGAATTCCGCAGCTTCCTCGAAGCCGAGGTCGCCAAATGGGGTGCCATCGTGCGCGAAGGGAATATCCGGTTGGATTGAGAGCGTTCTGTGCCCTTGTAAGTCTCGCTCACCGCATCCCTCTTCGGATAAGGTCTTGGTTGCGGTGGCGGAGGTGAGGCCGTTGTGCCCTGGGGCGTTGCAGCCCGTGCCTGAGCAAGGGCCCG
>JBKJNV010000120.1:0-5940 GCA_046593435.1 Roseomonas sp. | reverse complement strand
GCCGCCGACGTGCCAGTACCGCGCGGTGGGCCACCCTGTGGCGTGCATGGTGACGGAAGGCCTGGTCGACCTCGCGGCCCGTGGCCTGGGCATGGACCCGGCCGAATTTCGCCGGCGCAACCTGCTGCCCGATGATGGCTATCCAACCAAGGCGCCCTCGGGGCTGCCTTTCGAGGGGTTGTCGCACCAGGCCTCGCTCGCCCGGCTACTGGAGTTGATGGATTATGATGGCTTGCGTGCCCAGCAGGCGGCGGCGCGTGCGCAGGGCCGGCACCTTGGCATTGGCCTTGCCAGCTTCGTCGAGATCGCGAACCCCTCGCCGGCCTTCTATGGCGTGGGCGGGGCTCCGATCAGCGCGCAGGATGGCGCGACCGTTCGGCTCGACCCCGGCGGCAGCGTGACCATCGCTTCATCGATCACCGAGCAGGGGCAGGGCACCGAGGCGATCCTGGCGCAGATCGTGGCCGACGCGCTGGAGATCGACCCGGGCCGCGTGCGCGTGGTCACGGGCGATACCGAGCGCACGCCCTATGGCGGTGGCACCTGGGCCAGCCGTGGCGCCGGCATTGGCGGTGAGGCCGCGTTGCAGGCCGCCCGCGCGCTGCGCGCCAATATCCTTACGCTGGCCGGCGCCGTGTTGCAGGCGGACCCCGCGACGTTGACGCTCGGCCCCGAGGGCGTGGTCGATGCCGGGTCCGGCGCCGTGCGCATGGCGCTCAGCGAGGTGGGCCGGCTGGGCTATTTTCGCGGCGACCTGCTGCCCCCCGGCATCCAGCCCGAGCTGACCGTGACGCGACATTTCCAGACGCGGAAATACCCCTTCGCCTTCACCAATGGCGCCCAGGGTTCGCTACTGGAACTTGACCCGGAAACCGGCTTCATCACCCTTCTGAAACACTGGGTTGTCGAGGATTGCGGCACGCCGATCAATCCTATGCTCGTGGACGAGCAGGTGCGCGGCGGCGTGGTGCAAGGCATCGGCGCGGCGCTGTTCGAGGAATGCGTCTACGACGCCGACGCCAATCTGATGAACGGCACCATGGCCGATTACCTGGTGCCCATGGCCGGCGAAATGCCCGACATCGTGGTGGCCCATGTCTGCACGCCCACCGCCGAGAGCGCCCTGGGCGCCAAAGGCGCGGGCGAGGCCGGTACGGCAGGGGCGCCGGCCGCCATCATGAACGCGCTCAACGATGCGCTGGCAGGTTTCGGCGCGTCGCTGACCACCATGCCCTTCACGCCCAAGCGCGTTCTCGATGCGCTGCGCGCCAAGCAATGACACCCCAGGGAGAAACCAGACCATGAGCCTGTTGATCACGCCGACGCGCCGCCTTTTGCTCGGCGCCACCGCCGCGACCCTCGCTGCTCCGGCCTTCGTCTCGGGCCAGGAAAACCCGATCCGCATCGGCTTTCCCGTCCCGCTCACCGGCCCTTTCGGTACCGAAGCGCAGGACCAGGTGCGCGCGGCCGAAGTCGCCATCGCGGAATTCAACGCCGCCGGCGGCCTGGGCGGGCGGCGTGCCGAACTGCTGGTCCGCGACGACAGGCTGAACCCCGGCGAGGCCGCGACCCGTACGCTGGAACTGATCGAACGCGACCGCGCCGATTTCATCGTGGGTGGGCTCTCGGCCGCCGTGCAGCTCGCGATCAACAACGTGACCAAGCAGCGCCGCGTGCTGTTCAACTCCATCAGCCAATCCGACACCATCAACGAGGCAAGCGACTGGTCGCGCTATACCTTCCATGAGGCGCTGAACCCGCACATGACCGCCGGCGCGGTCGCACGCTACGCGGTGCCGAAATACGGCAAGCGCTGGATGTTCCTCATCGCCGACTATGCCTATGGCAACGAGATGCTGCGCGGGTTCCAGCGGGCGGGGCGCGACCTTGGCATGGAGACGCTGGGCGATATCCGTCACCCCTTCGGCGCCACCGACTACAGCACCTTCATGCCGCGCATCGCCGCCGCCCGGCCGGATGTGCTGTGCATGGTCAATTTCGGCCGCGACCAGCAGATCGCGGTGCGCCAGGCAGCCGATTTCGGCATCAAGCGCAACACCCGCATTGTCGCGCCCGTGCTGCTCTATACCGCGCGGCTGGCCGGCGGCGGGCCGGCCTTCGAGGGCGTGGTGGGGGGGACCTCCTACTACTGGCGCCTGGAGGAGAGTGTGCCGAGTGCGAAGGCCTTCAACGACAAGTTCCGCGCCCAGCATGGCAACCGCGTGCCATCCGACTACGGCGCGCTGGGCTATGGCGGCGTCCGCACGGTGCTGGAATCCGTGAAGGCCGCCGGCAGCGTCGAGACCGACCGCGTGGTCGAAGCCATGCGCGCGCTGCGGTATGATTTCTACAAGGGCGCGCAATACTACCGCGGCTGCGACCACCAGTCGGTGCAATCGGTCCTGGTTCTGGAATCCAAGGCCAATACGGTGCGCGGCGAAGCGGATGTCTTCGACATCGTCGCCACTGAAGGCCCCGATGAGCGTTACCTGCGCAGCTGCGCTGAGCTGGGTCACGGCTGAGATGGGCTTTCCGCTCGAACTCATCGCGCTCCAGGCCGTGGCCGGCATAGCACTTGGGGCCGTCTATGTGCTGCTCGCCATCGGGCTGTCGCTGATTTTCGGCATGCTGACGGTGGTGAATTTTGCGCATGGAGCGTTCTTCATGCTCGGCGCCTATGTCGGCGTGTTCCTGCTTGCGGGCGGCATGCCGTTCTGGCTGGCGATGGTGGTGGTGCCGTTGGCGGTCGGCAGCATGGGGCTGCTGGTGGAGCGCTTCCTCATCCGACCGCTCTATGGCCGGCCGATCGATGACCCGCTGCTGCTGACCTTCGGTCTGGCCTACGTGGTGGTGGAGCTGGTGCGGATCGTGGCCGGCAAGCAGGGCATTCCCATGGAGATGCCCGATGTGCTGCAAGGGGCCGTCGATATCGGCATCGGCTACTTCCCGATCTACCGGCTGTTCCTGATCGGCGTCGCCGTAGCGGTCGTGGGCGGGCTGTGGCTGCTGCTGGAGCGCACGCGTTATGGCCTCATCATCCGGGCTGGCGCGCAGGACCCGCTGATCCTGCGGGTGCTCGGCGTGCAGGTGGCGCGCGTGTGGCTGATGGTATTCGGCCTTGGCACCGGGCTGGCTGCCTTGGCCGGCTTCCTGGCCGCACCCCTGCAAGGTGCGGCGCCCGAGATGGGCATCCCGGTCCTGGCGGAAGCCTTCGTCGTGACGGTCATCGGCGGCATGGGCTCTCTGCTGGGCGCGGTGGCGGCGGCGCTGCTGGTGGGCATCGCGATCAGCCTGACCGGGCTTTTCGCGCCCGACATGGCCAAGCTCTCGATCTTCGCGCTGATGGCCCTGGTCCTGATGGTGCGGCCGCAGGGCCTGTTCGGCCGGGCCGCCTGATGCACAGAATGCTGGATGGCGTCGCCCGGCACCGCGTGCTGGCGGCCTGGGCGATGCTGGCGGTGCTGCCCTTCATCGCACCTTCGGCCGCGCTGGCCTCCCTCATCGTGGTGATGGGGCTCTACGCGCTGGGGTTCAATCTTTTGTTCGGCTATGCCGGGCTGCTCTCGTTCGGCCATTCGGCGCTGATCGGCGCGGGCGGCTATGCCTGCGGCATCGCCATCGTGCATTTCGGCTGGCCGTGGTGGGCGGCCATCCTGGCCGGCCCCGCCACGGGGGGCTTGGTCGCGCTGGCCATGGGGCTGCTCGCGGTGCGGACGCGGGGCATCTACTTCGCTATGGTCACGCTGGCCCTGTCGCAATGCGTCTACTACGTGGCGCTGAAGGCCGAGGACTGGACGGGCGGCGAGAACGGGCTGCGCGGCGTCAACCTCACCACCATTTCGCTCGGCTTCGCGCAGTTCAGCGGGATCGACCCGATGACGCGCTATACCCTGGTCGCGGTCTGCGCTGGCATTGGGCTGGCCTTCGTCTCGCGCGTGCTGCGCAGCCCCTTCGGCGCTGCATTGTCGGCGCTGCGCGAGAACGAGGCGCGGGCGCGGGCCTGCGGCTACGACATCAACCGCATCCGGCTGCAGGCGTTCGTGCTGTCTGGCGTGATCAGCGGGCTGGCGGGCGCGCTCTACGCCATCCAGCTATCCGTCGTGCCGATCGAGACGATGCATTACGCGACCTCGGGCCTGGCCGTGATGATGGCCATTCTTGGGGGCATGAACACCTTCTTCGGTCCCTTCGTGGGGGCGGCGATCTTCCTTGCCATCGAGAATGTCGGCGCGCTTTGGACGGAGCATTGGCCGCTGCTGGCGGGCGGCGTCTTCATGGCCTGCGTGCTGTTCTTCCGAGAGGGGGTCTGGGGCACGCTGCTGAAGCGGGCGATGCCGCGATGATCCTGCGCACCGAGGGCCTGGGCAAGAATTTCCGCGGTTTCCGTGCGCTGAGCGGTGTCACGGCCAGTTTCCAGGCGGGCCAGCTCACCTCCATCATCGGGCCGAACGGGGCCGGCAAGAGCACCTATTTCAACCTGCTCACCGGCGCCTTCCCGCCCAGCGAGGGGCGCATCCTGTTCGAGGGACGCGACATCACCGGCACGCCGCAGCACCGCTTTGCGGCCATGGGCATCGCCAAAAGCTTCCAGATCACCACCGTGTTTCCGCGATTGTCGGTGCATGAGAATGTGCGTATCGCCTGCCAGGCGCTGGTTTCCCGCCACGACATTTTCCGTCGCGCGGATAGCCTGCCGGGTCTGGCCGATGAGGCGGATGCGCTGCTGGAAAAACTCGGCCTGATCCATGTGCGGGCGCGCGCTGCGGGCGATCTTGCCCATGGCGAGCAAAGGGCGGTCGAGATCGCGATGGCGCTCGCAGCAAAGCCCAAGCTTCTGCTGCTGGATGAGCCGACCGCGGGCATGAGCCCGGAGGAGACGCGCGGTGCTATGGACCTCATCGTCCGGCTGGCAGCCGAGCGCACCGTCATCCTGGTCGAGCACAAGATGAAGCTCGTCATGGGCATCTCGGACCGGCTGCTGGTGCTGCACCATGGCGAGTTGCTTGCCGAAGGCACGCCCGACGAGATCAGGCGTCACCCCGACGTGCGGCGCGTCTACCTCGGCACGCGGGAGGCCTGAGCGATGCTGGAGGTGGAGGGGCTGAACGCCTGGTATGGCCGCAGCCACGTGCTGCAGGGCGTAGATTTTACGGTCCGTGAAGGTGAGATCCTGTGCCTTCTTGGGCGCAACGGCGCAGGCAAGACGACAACTCTGAAGGCGATCATGGGGCTGATTGCGCGGCGGACGGGGCGTATTCGCTTCGGCGGTGTCGATTTGCTGTCATTGCCTGCCGAGGCCCGCTTCCACCAGGGCCTGGCCTATGTGCCGGAGGAGCGGCGCATCGTGCCCGGGCTGACGGTGCGGGAGAATCTGCGCCTGGGCACCATCGCTCTCCGGGGCGCTCTCCGGGGCGGCTCCCGAGGGGCAGAGCGGGAGAGCGATGCCATTGCGCGTATTGCCGCCATCTTCCCCCGCCTGGTCGAAAGGCTGGACCAGACGGCCATCACCATGTCGGGCGGGGAGCAGCAGATGCTGGCCATCGCCCGTGCGCTGATGGCGCGACCCCGCCTGCTGATGCTGGACGAACCCAGCGAGGGCATCATGCCCGTGCTGGTGGATGAAATGTTCACCCTCTTTTCCCAGCTTCGGGCGGAAGGCTCGACGATCCTGCTGGTCGAGCAAAATGTTGGCATGGCGCTCTCGATCGCGGACCGAGCGGTGATCCTGGATCAGGGGGCAAGCGTGTTCACGGGAGCGGCGGCGGACTTGCTCGCGGACGCGGAGATGCAGGAGCGCTACTGCTCGATTTAGGCTCGATGGTTCGCGTGTAAGCGGTTTGCCTGATCGCACGGGCCGCCCTGTTGGCTTCCCCTCGTCGAGTGAAGCACCACCTCGCCTGGCCGTGGATGGAGGTGTTCGCCTTCATGGGGCGCTGATGA
>JBKJNV010000087.1:0-5340 GCA_046593435.1 Roseomonas sp. | reverse complement strand
GTCATCGGATTTTCAGCGTCGAGAGGCCGATCATCGCGAGGATCATCGCGATGATCCAGAAGCGGATGACGATGGTCGCCTCCGCCCAACCCTTCTTCTCGAAATGATGGTGCAGCGGCGCCATCAGAAAAACGCGCTTGCCGGTGCGCTTGTACCAGAAGACCTGGATGATGACCGAGACGGTCTCCACCACGAACAGCCCGCCCACGATGGCCAGCACGATCTCATGCTTGGTCGCGACCGCGAGCGCACCCAGCGCGCCACCGAGTGCGAGCGATCCGGTATCGCCCATGAACACGGCCGCTGGCGGCGCGTTGTACCAAAGGAAGCCCAGGGACGCCCCGATCATCGCCGAGGCAAAGACCGCGAGCTCGCCGGTCCCGGGAACCGCGTGCAGCTGGAGGTAATCCGCGAAAATCCGGTTGCCGACCAGGTAGGCGATCAGCGCAAACACCGCCGCCGCGATCATGGCGGGGACGATGGCCAACCCATCGAGACCATCGGTGAGGTTCACCGCGTTCGACGCGCCCACCATCACCACCGTCGCCATCAGCGGGAACAGGATGCCGAGCGGGATCAGCACTTCCTTGAACACCGGCACGGCCAGCTTGTCCGACAGCGGCCCGGGCATGAGGTAGCCGAGCCAGATCGCGGCCACGAGGCCGATCCCCGCCTGCGCGATCAGCTTGGTGCGCCCGGAAACACCCTTGGTATTGCGCTTGGTCACCTTGAGGAAGTCATCGGCAAAGCCCAGCGCGCCATAGCCCAGGGTCACCATCAGCACGCACCAGACGAAGCCGTTGCGCAGATCCGCCCAGAGCAGCGTGGAGCCCGCAAGCGCGAGCAGGATCAGCACCCCACCCATGGTGGGCGTGCCCTTCTTGGTGATGAGGTGGCTCGCCGGCCCATCCTCGCGGATCGGCTGGCCGCCGCGCTGCTTCAGCCGCAGCCACCGGATCAGGTGGCGGCCGAAGAACAGCGCGATCACCAGCGCCGTCATGCACGCCGCACCCGCGCGGAACGTCGTGTAGCGGATCAGGTTGAACAGCTGGAACCCTTCGGCGAAGGGCGCGAGCAGATTGAAGATCATCGGGGAGAACTTTCGGTCAATGCCCGCACCACGGCCTTCATGCCGGTGGCGAGGCTGCCCTTGACGAGAACGGCGTCGCCGTCGCGCAGCGCTGCGGCGACCTGCGGGGCCAGCGCGGCCGAAGACTCGGCCCAGGCGCCGACCACGCCCGCGGGCAGTGCTGCCAGCGTGTGGCGCATCAGTGGGCCGCAGGCAAAGACCAGGTCGGCCGCGGCCGCGACATGCGGGGCAAGGGCGGCGTGTTCGGCCTGCGCGAAATCACCCAGCTCGCCCATCTGCCCGAGCACCGCGATGCGGCGCCGCGCGGGGAGCAGCTTGAGCAGCGCAAGCGCGGCGCGCATCGAGGGCGGCTGGCCATTATACGCCTCGTCGAGCAGCAGCGCCTGGCCGCCATCCGGCGTCGCGATGGAGCGTCGGTCGCCACGCCCCGGCATGGCGCGGAATTCGGCCAGCCCAGCCGCGCCTTTCGCGATGTCCGCACCCAGCGCGGCGGCGGCGGCCAGCGCGGCAATCGCGTTGCCCGCCATATGCGCACCCGGCGTGCCGAGCCGGAACGCGATGCGCGCCCCGAGTATATCGGCCTCGATATCGCTACCCTCGGCATCCGACGCGACATGCAGCGCCCGCGCCTCCGCGCCGGGGCCGAAGCGGATGACGCGGGCAACGCCAGCGGCCTCCAGCAGCAGGTCCAAATGCGGCGCATCGGCCGGCAGCACCGCGACCCCGCCCGTGGCAAGGCCGGAGAAGATCGCGCCCTTCTCGCGCGCGATCGCCTCGAGGCTGCCCAGATGCCCGATATGCGCAGCCCCGATAGACGTGATGAGCGCCACATCCGGACGTGCGAGGCGCGCAAGCGGGGCGATCTCGCCGGCATGGTTCATGCCGATCTCGATGACCGCATAGGCGGCGTTGCGCGGCGTGCGGGCCAGCGTCAGCGGCACGCCCCACTGGTTGTTGTACGAAGCCTCCGCCGCATGGGTGGCACCGCTGGCCGACAGGATGGCGCGCAGCATCTCCTTGGTCGTGGTCTTGCCAACGCTGCCGGTGACGGCCACGAACCGCGCCGCACTCCGCGCCCTTCCCGCCGCACCCAGGGCCGCGAGCCCGGCCTGCGTGTCCTCGACCATCAGCAGCGGTGCATCCACGGCGGGATCGCGATGCACCATCGCCGCGGCCGCACCGGCATCCATCGCGGCGGCGACGAAATCATGCCCGTCGCGTTCGGCAGCCAGCGCCACGAACAGATCGCCCGGCCGCGTCGCGCGGCTGTCGATGGACAAGCCCGTGACATCCGCCGCGCGCGCTATCCGCCCGCCCGTCGCGGCGGCGAGTTCGACCGCGGTCCATAGCGGCATCATCGCACGTCCCCCGCGAGGCGGCGGACCACCGCCGCATCGTCGAAGGGCAGCGTGACGCCCGCGATGGTCTGCCCGCTCTCATGCCCCTTGCCCGCAACGGCCAACACATCGCCCGGCCCGAGGGCCGCCATCGCCGCCGCGATCGCCTCGGCGCGGTCGCCGATCTCCACCGCATCGGGGCAGGTTGCGCGGATGGCGGCGCGGATCAGCGCGGGGGCCTCGCCGCGCGGATTATCGTCGGTGATCCAGCAGCGGTCGGCCAGGCGCGCGCAGGCATCGCCCATCAGCGGCCGCTTGCCCGGATCACGGTCGCCACCAGCGCCGAACACCACATGCAGCCGCCCCGTCACATGCGGGCGCAGGGCAATCAGCAGACGCTCCAGCGCGTCTGGCGTATGGGCATAGTCCACATAGACCGCCGCGCCGTTCGCCAGCCGTGCGCAAAACTCCATCCGTCCGCGCACACCCACCAGCTTCGGCGCCAGGCTCAGCGCGTTCGCCAGACCGGTCGCGATGGCGAGTGCGGCGGCCATCAGCACATTCTCTGCCTGGAAGCGGCCCGGCAAAGTGAGCTCCAGCGTCTGTCGCACGCCGCCCGCCTCGATCTCCAGCACCTGGCCCGTGGTCTGCGGATGCACCGCGAGCAGGCGGATTTCGCGGCCCTGCTCGCCCACCTCGATCCGCCGCAGGCCGCGCCGGACCGCGATGCCGCGCAGGCAATCGAGCGTGACGGCATCCATGTCCGCGTTGAACACGGCAGGCGCACCGGCGGGCAGCAGCGTGTCGAACAGGCGCAGCTTGGCGGCGCGATAGGCATCCATGCCGCCGTGGAAATCCAAATGGTCGCGCGTGAGATTGGAAAACCCCGCCGCCGCCAGCCGCGCGCCATCCAGCCGGCGCTGCTCCAGCCCATGCGAGGATGCCTCGATGGCCGCATGCGCGACGCCCGCGGCGGCGAGTGCGGCGAGGCGTTCATGCAGCGTCACCGGGTCTGGCGTCGTCAGCGTGGGTCCGGGCGGAAACCCCTCGGCCACGACGCCCAGCGTGCCCAGGGATGCCGCACGATGCCCCGCCAGCGTCCAGAACTGACGCAGGAACTCCACCGTGCTCGTCTTGCCGTTGGTCCCCGTCACGGCGATCAGCGTCGCGGGTTGTGCCGCGTGGAAGGCGGCGGCCATGAGCGCGAGCGCCCGGCGTGGGTCATCGGCGCGCAGCAGCGGCACGGGGGCAACACCCTCCGGCCAGGGCGTGCCCGCGGGTGCGAGCACCGCGACCGCGCCGCGCGCGACGGCCTGGGCGATGAAGGCGGCGCCATCGGCGCGCGTGCCGGGCAGGGCCGCGAACAGCGCGCCGCCGGCCACCGCGCGACTGTCGGCGGTGATCGCGCCGATATCGACGGCTGCGAGCTCGGTCGCATCGTCCGGCAGCCCGGCGGCCTGTGCGAGGTCAGCGAGCCGCAAGATCGGCCTCCCGCGCCACGGCCTGGCGCAGGGGTCCGGAGGGGGCGGTCACGGCGGCGGGGCGGCTCGCCGGTGGCGTGGCGGGTGTTGCGGCGGGCGGTGCCGCCCGCGGTGCGACCGCAGGCACGGCCGGGGCAGGGGCCTCGCGCCCGGCGACGGGTGCAGCGGGCCGGGCCGGCGGCGCCGGCGGCCGTGGCGCGGGCAGCGCGATGCGCCCATTCATCGGAATCGCCAGACTGGCCTGGATTTCCGCCATGCGCTCTGTCTCGGGCAGCATGCCCAGGATCGGGGCGATGCGGCTGACCACCATGTTGGCGGCCGGCGCGGCCACCCAGCCGGCGGTCGCAAAGCCATGGCTGCGCGCATTGGGCTTGGGCTCGTCGATCATCACGTACAGCGCGTAGCGCGGCGCCTGCATCGGGAAGGCGCCCACGAAGGCCGCGATGCGCCGGTCCGCGAGATAGCCGCCGCGCGCGGAGGTCTTCTGCGCCGTCCCCGTCTTGCCGCCCACGAAATACCCCGGCACGTCGGCCGACCGCCCTGATCCGTCGGTGACCACCAGGCGCATCATCCGGCGCATGATGTCGGAGGTCCGCTCGCTCACCACGCGCGTCCCCTCGCGGGGCGGCTCGCCCGGGGATTGCGCCATCAGCGTCGGGTGGCGCCACAGCCCGCCATTGACCAGCGCGGCGACGCCGTTGACCACATGCATCGGCGTGGGCGAGATGCCGTGCCCGAAGCCGATGGTCATGGTGTTGATGTCGCGCCAGCCGGCGACCGTCGGCACGATGGGCAGCGAGGTTTCGGGAATTTCCAGCCGCAGCCGGCTCGCCATGCCCATGCGCACCATGAATTCGCGGTGCCGCGTCGGCCCCACCGCCATCGCCATATGCGCGGAGGCGATGTTGGATGAGGCGGCCATGATCTCGGGCATCGCCATCCAGCGGCCCCGTCCGCGATAATCATTGATGGTGAAGCGCCCGTAGCGGATCGGGCGGGAGGCGTCGTAGCCGCTCCAGGGCTGGGCGGTGCCGTATTCCAGCGCCATGGCCGCCGTGAACAGCTTGAAGGTGGACCCCGGCTCATAGACGCCTACGGTCACGCGGTTGAAGCGCTGGTCGGTGGTGGCCCCCGTCACGTCATTCGCATCGTAGTCGGGCAGGGACACCATCGCGATCACCTCGCCGGTGTGCACGTCCATCACGATGCCCGCACCGCCGATGCCGTTGAATTCCGTGATCGCGCGCTGCACCGCGTCGCGCATGGCAAGCTGGACGCGGACATCGACGGACAGGCGCAGCGGCTGGCCGCGCAATTCGGAGCGCAGGCGCTCATCGAAGAAGCGCTCCGCGCCCGCGACACCCTGGCCATCCACATCGGTGCCGCCGATGACGTGCACGGCGGTGCGCCCCTGCGGGAAGTAGCGGCGCTC
>JBKJNV010000675.1:0-2661 GCA_046593435.1 Roseomonas sp. | reverse complement strand
TCTGCGTCCGACAGCTGCGGTTTTTCGAGGTCGATGGAGGGCTTCACGCCGCAGGCTCCGCGCTTTCGGGACGATGCAGGTAGCCGGGGATGGCTGAGACAAGCGCGGCGATCGCGGATTCGGGCAGGATGATGTCCTCGTCGCGCGGGCGGCGATTGAGGGGGAAGGGCTCCTCCTGCCCGGTCTCGCCGAGCAGCACGGAATAACGCCCGCCGAGGAATTCGCACAGGTGGCGGAAGGAGGAAGTGTGCAGCCCATCGCGGCTGAAGATCTCGACCAGGCGCAGCCCCGCGCTGCCGAACAGCAGGTTGGTCAGTGCCGCCCCGTGCGGGGCCACGACCAGGCGCGCGGAAGCGAACAGCGCCGCCTGCTCGGTCAGGCTGAAGCTGCCGGGGTCGATCACCTGGAAGCCGAACGGTTCGAGGGCGGCGAGCAGGGCATCCTCATTCCGAAGGCGCCGGATGCCGGCGCCGGCGCGGGAGATGTAGAGGCAGCTGCCGTGCGTCGCGACATTGCGCGCCCTGGCGACCGGGATCCGGCCGCGCAGGAATTCCATGTAGGAGGGAACCAGGCCCGAGACGCGCTGACCGTTGCGGTGCGTGAGGCCGCAGGGGATCAGCAGCTCCGCGACGTTCACGAAGCGCTGCCCTGCTTCGATGGTCGTGAGGCCCAGCAAAGTGAGGCTTTCCGGCTGGAAGGCCGGGCCCGCCAGCGGTGTGATCACGGGTGCGCCTTGGAACTCGGGCACCAGCGCCTTGAACGCGTCGGCCACGAAGGCGCGGGCGATGCAGTCGAACCACCAGCGGCAGTAATTGGCATGGCGCGCGGAGGTGAGCAGCACCGCGCGCGGCACCTGGCCCCGGCGTGCGGGGGCGGCCTTGCGGTCGGCGAAGGCGCGTTCGGCGGAGGCGGCATGGGTGCTGGTGGGCAGCGTCTCGGCGACCAGGTCGCCGGTCGAGGTCAGGACATAGCCGGTCTGGCGGTCCACCACGCAGTTCTTCAGGTGGAGCATGTAGACGGGCCCGGCGACGTAGCTGCGCGGCAGGCTTTCCTCGCTATTCAGCGTGGCCAGCGCGCCATCGGGGCTGGAGGGTGTTGCCAGCGCCACGGCGTGGGGGGGGAACAGGAGGTGGCAGGCAATGTCGGGGCTGAGCTGGTGCGAGCCGATCTTGAGATCGATACCCCGGAGCAACCGGTGAACAGTTAAGACCATTCTAAATTTCCGACCCCGTGATCACGGCAAGCAAATGGCATGAGTCTAGATAGCATGCATCGGTGTCTGACATATGGACAATGCACGCCCCGGTCTGGAGGGCCGGCCGCCACGTGCAACCGGTGGCAGGTGCATGATCGATTGTCGAACGCACAGGCCGGGAGTATCACCGACTCGGTTACATTGGCGGAAGCCCGCTCCATCGCGCAGCAATGGTATTTTTCATGACCGCACCCACGGCAGAAGGCAACCAGATGGTTCAGGAACCAGCGGCCAATCCTGCCCCGCTCTTTGCCGGCTCCGACCCGCTCTTCATCGACTTCGGCTGCGGGGCGGGCAATTCGATCCGCTTCGCCGAGGGCATCATGGGCGGCCCGGGCGTGGGTCTCGACATCTCGGCCGATCGTGTGGCCCAGGCCGCTGAGCGTGGCTATGAGGTGGCGGTCGGCGATGCGCTGACATTCACCGGTCGCTCCATCGCGACCGCGAGCTTCGCCATCGACCTGTTCCCCGAGTTCGAGACGCGGCGTGCCTGGGAGAGCGCCCTGGTGACGATGCTGCGCGCCGCGCGGGACTTCGTCTTCATCCAGCATCTGTGCTTCGACAGTGCCGAGGCGCTGCTTGCCCGTGGGCAGACCAGTGCCGCGCACGCGGCCAAATCCGTGCAGCTGCGGCCGCGTGCCGTCGACTACCTGCACTTCGTCCAGCAGCATCGCGCGGGACTGAACATCGTTGGCTTCGCCGCCTTCGGCATTGGCGAGGCGACCGGCACGCCCTCGGCACTCGAAGGCATCACCGGCACGCTTTTGGACTCCGCCGCTCCGGCCTATCGCTCGGTCCGGGTCATTATCGCGCGCAAGCAGGTGAGCCGCTTCCGTGCCGCGTTGCAGCGTGCCGGGTCCGGGCAGCTTCTGTTGTACTGGGAACAGCCGGCCTGAGCGTCTGCCCTGAGGCCAGCGCGCTGCTTTTGCGCCCACCGCACATTATTTCTGTCCTTTAGATCGTTGCGGCCTACGTCTACATCGCAACATCGGCGTTACGGATCACGGAGAACGAAGCAAGCCATGGATATGGCGGGGTGGAGGGGCATTGCCCGGCATGATGCCTGCCCGGGGTGGGGTGCGGTCGCGCCGGGGCGCGGGCGGCGGTGAGCACAACCACGCCCCTTGCCACTGCCCGTGCCGCGCTTCGCGCTGGCCGCGCTGCCGAGGCGCTGGCCGTGCTCGACACGCCTTGGTTCCTGCGCTCCCCCACGGCCGAAGTGCTGCTGTTGCGTGCCGACGCACTCCGTGCGCTCGACATGCCGCAGGCCGAGGCTGCCTACAGGGCCGGGCTGGCCGGCACCCCGCGCGAAGACGCGGCATGGATGGGCCTGGGCGCCGTCGCCAAGGCGCGGGGCGACAGCGAGGCAGCGATCGCGGCCTATGCCGCAGCGCATGCCGCCGTGC